>DASQHW010000572.1:0-7117 GCA_035631895.1 Acidimicrobiia bacterium
GTGCGGATCGGTGCACGGTGGCGGGAACGCGCCTGAACCTGCGAGCGTTACACGCAGCATGTCAACCACACCCAGAGAGCAACTCCCCCAATCCGACGCCGAGTGGCGCGCGCGCCTGACCGGCGAGCAGTTCGAGATCGCGCGTAAGGCCGGGACCGAGCGCGCGTTCACCGGTGAGTACTGGGACTGCCACGAAGACGGCACCTATACGTGCGTCTGCTGTGGTGCCCCCTTGTTCACCTCGGACACGAAGTTCGACTCGGGCACCGGCTGGCCGAGCTTCTTCGAGCCCGTGCGGAGCGACGCCGTAGAGGAGGCGACCGACACGAGTCACGGGATGGTCCGTACCGAGGCGCGGTGCAGCAACTGCGGTGCGCACCTCGGCCACGTGTTCCCCGACGGGCCGCGTCCCACCGGCCTTCGCTATTGCATGAACTCGGCGTCGCTGAAGCTCGAGACGAGGGATCAGAGCAGGGATCAGGAGAGCAGCGACTCGTAGCGCCGCAGTGTGTCGGTGTCGAATGCCACCAGGCTGACGAGCATGTCGTTGCCGTGGGCGCGCACCGATGCGACGGCGATCTCCGCCGCGGCGCCGGGCGGGTATCCGAAGATCCCGGTCGAGATCGCGGGAAACGCGATCGATCGGGCGCCCACCTCGCGGGCGACTTCGAGGGAGCGCCGGTAGCACGACCGCAACACATCCGGCTCGCCCCGCTCGCCGCCGTGCCAGACCGGGCCGACGGTGTGCACGATCCATCGTGCGGGCAGGGCGAAGCCGGGGGTCACGACGGCGTCGCCGGGCGCACAGCCGCCAAGCGCCGCGCACGCGCGGTCCAACTCCGCCCCGGCGGCGGCGAAGATGGCGCCGCACACCCCGGCCCCGCGCGCCAGGCTGCTGTTGGCCGCGTTCACGATCGCGTCGACCTGTGCACGCGTGATGTCTCCTTGGACCGCCTGGATCGACGTGGCTGGCACGGAACGATCGTCGCACGCCCAGAACCGGCGCGCTGCCACTGAGCGCGCTCATCGGCATCCGGTCCGCGGTCACAGGAGTCAGTCGCGTTCACCCCTTGCGCAACGGGCGCCTCGCGGCCATGATGACACCGCTGTAATTCCATCGGCGGCATTTCAGCGGCTCGACGACCCCGGCGCCCTGCCGGGCTGAGGGCCACCATCCATCAACGAGGGGGCAGCCGATGAGAGAGATGCTGATCCAGCTCGAGACCGACGCCTCGGACCGGCGTTGGCAGGAGCGTGCCAACTGTCTCGGCGTCGACCCGGACCTGTTCTTCCCGGAGCGCGGAGCCTCCACGAAGGAGGCCAAGTCGGTGTGCGGCGGGTGCGAGGTACGCATGGAGTGCCTCGAGTACGCCCTGCGCCACGGCGAGAAGTTCGGCATCTGGGGAGGCATGTCCGAGCGGGAGCGTCGCCGCATCCGCCGCCAGCGGGCGCTCGCCCGCCGCGGCCTCGCCAGCGCCTGACCTTCGGGTCACGCCGCTTCGGTCACGGGTCACCAGGCCACCATCGGGGACCGTGACCGATCCGGGCCTCGATCGTCGAGGTCGTGTCGATGCGGCTCCAGGCCAGAAAGTCGTCAGCACACCGTTCGAGCTCGCGCCGCGGCACGAGGCCGACGAGCTCGACGCCGGACACGTCGGAGCCGAGCCCCTGTGCGAGGCCGCGCACCTGTAGGCACGCGGCCTGCATGCCGGTCCGGTCGAGATCGGTGAGGTTCATCGAGACCTGGGCGCAGCCGGCATCCGGGAGACGGAAACCGAGCGCGCGCACGCCCGCCATGCCGCCGTCTCGTTCGCGGACCATGCGCGCGACCCGACGGGCGATCGTGACATCACCCGTCACGAGGTTGCAGTTGATCGCAACGAGCGGCCGGCGCGCTCCCGTCGCGGTCGCGCCCAGCGCCGGGTGGGCACGAGGCGGCCCGTAGTCGGGTCGGCGGTTCTCGAAGGCCTGCGCTCGGGTGCACGGCAGGTCTCGACCTTCGGGATCCGCGTCGTCGTAGAGGAACACCGGGACCTCCGCGTGCGCCGCCCACCATCGTGCGAACGCCCGTGCCTCATCTGCCGCCTGCAACCGCTCGGGGTCCGTTTCGCTCAGCGCGACGAAGGGCACCACGTCGAGCACGCCGAACCGGGGATGCACCCCCTCGTGCCCGACGAGTGTGACGTGCTCCGCGATCGCCGACGCGAGCGCGCGGACCGCTTCGCACGCGTCGCGGGCGCCCGGTCCGGCGAGAGTGAACACCGACCGGTGGTGGTCGGCATCTGCGTGTACGTCGAGCAACGACGGGCCGCACGCCTCCGCGAGCGACCGCAGCACGACCATGTCGCGGCCTTCCGAGACGTTCGCGACGCACTCCAGCACCCCGTCAGCGTAGGTGCGTCTCGGTAGCCTTCCGATCGATGCGATTCGGCCTCGCGCTCCCGCAGTACGACTTCTCCGTGGCGGGCGAGCGACCGCTTCGCTTCGAGACCATCGTTCGCTACGCGACCGCCGCTCGCGACGCGGGGGCCACGTCGGTATGGCTCTCGGACCATCTGTTCTGGGATCTCGCGAAATACGGCGGGCCCCCCGACCGGGAGGCGTCGTTCGAGCCTCTGGTGACGCTCGCAGCGCTCGCGCGCGCCGTGCCGGAAGTGCGCATCGGCACGCTCGTCCTGTGCGAGGCGCTGCGCCCCGCCTCGGTGCTCGCGAAGAGCCTTGCGTCACTCGACCGCATCAGCGACGGCCGGCTCGACGTCGGTCTCGGCGCGGGATGGTACGAACCCGAGTACGAGGCCATCGGGATGAAGATGCCGCCGCCGGGTGAGCGTCTCGATCGCCTGACCGAGGCGCTCGAGGTCGTCAAGGGTCTGCTCCCGGGTGGGCCGTTCACTTACGAAGGGATGTACCACCGCGCGATCGATGCGCCGAACATGCCACCGGCGCGCCAGCAGCCGCGTCCCCGCGTCTTCGTCGGAGGCAAGGGCGATCGCCTGTTACGCATCGTCGCGGCGCACGCGGACGGCTGGAACACCTGCTGGGCATGGACCCCCGACGACTATCGGGCACGGCTGCGCGTGCTCGAAGCCGCGTGTGCACGTGTCGGTCGTGATCCCGCAAGCGTGTGGCGCACATTGGGTCTCTACGCGTTGTGCGGCGAGAACGAACGCGATCTCGAGCGACGCTTCGCCCGCCTGCAGAGGGAATCGCCCCCGGGCGTCCTCGACGACGTCGACCTCGCGTCGTTCAGGGAGGGTCGGCTGGTCGGCACGGTCGAGGAGGTGCGCGAGCAGGTGAGCCGGTGGGACGCGCTCGGCGTCGAGACGATGGTGCTCGGCGCCGGCGCGGTGCCGTTCCAGGTGTCGTCGATCGACGACGTCGAGCTGCTGCTCTACGCGTGCACGACGGCCTGAACGGCGCGAGCGGCAGCTACGGGCGTGGCGCGGGGGCGAGACCGCGTCGGCGTCGGAGAATGCGGCGACGTTCCCGCTCCGAAGCCCCGCCCCATACGCCGTGCTCGATGTGGTGCTCGAGCGCGTACTCGAGGCACTCCACGCGCACGGGACACCCCACGCAGATGCGCTGAGCGGACTCGACCCCGAGACCGTCGGATGGGAAGAACTCGGTCGGGGCCGCGCCCCTGCAGCGCGCGTGGAGCATCCACTCGTATTCCTTCGGAATGTCGTCCACAGACACCTCCTGTCAGACGAAGCCTACGGCTCGGCGGTTCCCGAAGTTCGAAACACGGCCTGCCCGGTTGGTTCCTTCAGCAAACTCCCAGCGTCTGAGGAACCGCTCACGCTGCATCGAACCTTCGAATTGGGCCAACGAGATTATCCGGTGCCGCAGGCGCTCTGGATCGCCGGAACACCGACGATTCAGACTCTCCGGTAGCCTTTCACGTTCCCTATCGAGGAGTGCGTCATGGCGATCGAGCCCGAAGAGCTCGAAGAGATCCCGCCGCAAGGACATGTGAAGATTGTGTACACGGGCCCCGTCGCACCGCACTGGGAGATCCATCGAGTGTTCGGCGACCAGCGTGCGATCGACGAATTCCGGCAGCGGGCCATGGCGAGGCTCCAGCTCCTCCCGGTGTACGACCCGCAATTCCGCCGCAACCGGGAGCGGGTGGCACGTGATGCCGAGCGGGAGCACCTCATCCTCGAGTGGGACCTCGGCGACGAGAGCGAATAGCTCAGCGCCGTGCCATCGCGAAGCGCGATGACACGACCCGCGCGATCACGGTGCAGAGGAAGACGATCGCGATCAGTGTCAGCGCCGCTCCCCACGCGCGGTCCTTCGCCGCGGCGAACGGCGTCTGCGCGTTGAACCAGATCTCCTGTGAGAGCGCGGTGTTCGTGCCCTTGAAGGGGTTGGCGTTGGTCGACGTCGTGACGCCGATCGTGAAGAGCAGGGGCGCGGTCTCCCCGGCGGCACGCGCGACCGCGAGCATCGCCCCGCTCACGATGCCCGGCAACGCGGCAGGGAGCGCGACCGAGACGACGGTACGCCACCGCCGCGCACCGAGCGCGTCACTCGCGTGGCGGAGATCGTCGGGTACGAGCTTGAGCATCTCCTCCGACGAACGGATCACGATCGGCAGCATCAGCGCACCGAGCGCGAGGGAACCGGCGAAGCCCGAATAGCCGCGGTGCAGCCCCGAGCTGACCCAGATCGCCGCGACGAACAGGCCCATCACGATCGACGGCACGCCGGTCATCACGTCGGCCATGAACCGGATGACGTTGGCCACCGGTTTGTTGCGGCCGTACTCGTTCAGGTACACGGCCGCGAGCACACCGAGCGGGATCGCCATCAGCGCGGCGACGCCGGTGATCACGGCGGTACCGACGATCGCCGGCTTGATCCCGCCGCCCGGCAGCTGCGTGATGATCGGCAGGTCCTTCGTGAGGAAGCTGCCGTTGATGACACCCGCGCCCTTGCTTGTCACGTAGACGACGATCAGTGCGAGCGGTACGAGCGCGAGGAGGAGCGACCCGATCATCCAGGCAGTCGCGAGCCGATTGACGACGCGCCGGCGCGGTGAGAGCGCCCGCTCCAGGATCGAGGTCGCAGGATCCGGTGCCGAGGGCGGTGCGGGAGGCGACGCGATGCTCACGGTGCAGCACCCGCCGCGCCGGTGGTGCGGCGCGTGATGGTGCGCGCCACGACGTTGACGATGATCGTGATCGCGAACAGCACTACACCCATGCCGATGAGCGCCGCCCTGGGCACGCCTGTCGCCTCCGGGAAATTGTGCGCGATCACCGATGCCATCGAGTCGCCGGGCCGGAACAGGTGCGACGTGATCTGCGGCGAGCTCCCGATCACGAGTGCCACCGCGATGGTCTCGCCCATCGCGCGTCCGAGCCCGAGCATCACGGCGCCGACGAGCCCGCTGCGCACGCGCGGGAACACCGCTACACGCAGCATCTCCCAACGTGTCGCGCCCATGGCGAGCGCGGCGTTCTTGTCGTCCTGTGCGACCGTCAGCAGCACCTCTCGCGCCAGCGAGGTGATGATCGGCGTGATCATCACGGCCAGGATCAGACCGGCGGTCATGAAGCTCGCGCCGCTCGCCGGCCCCCCGAAGAGCCGGCTCAGCAGCGGGAGCGTGCCGAGCGTGTCGGAGATGTGGGTGTACACGGACTTCGCCTGCGTGGTGAAGACGGCGAGCGCCCAGAAGCCGTAGACGACGGAGGGGATCGCGGCGAGCAGGTCGATGACGTACGTCACGAACGTCCGCAGACCCTTGGACGCGAGCTCCGTGATGAACAATGCGATGCCCAGGCTGAGCGGCACGGCGAACACGATCGCGATGGCGGATGACACGAGTGTGCCGAAGATGAACGCGAGTGCGCCGTACTGCCCCGCATTCGGGTCCCACTGATGGCTCGTGACGAAGGCGAAGCCTTCATCGCGGAACGCCGGCCATGCCTTGCTGGTCGTCGTGTACGCGATCAGCGCGAGGACGACGAGCACGAGCAACCCCGCGACCAGAGCGATCGCGCGAAACGCGCGATCGCTCCATATGTCGGCGAGCCTGTGTCGCGCGGTCGCGGCGACGCCGGTCACGGGTCGCCCTTATGCGGGGATCTGGATGTTGCTCAGCTGCGCGATCGCCTTCTGTCGCAGCGAGTCCGGCAGGGGTGCATAGTTGACAGGCTGCGCGAGTTGCTGGCCGTCGGTCAGGATGAAGTTCAGGAAGTCCTTCAACGCCTGGCCCTTTGCCTTGTCGGTCTGCTTGGCGTAGGCGATGATCCACGTCGGCGCGGTCAGCGGATAGGCGTCTGCCCCGGGGCTGTCGAGCGGGCTGTACGTCAGGTCGGGCGCGATCGTCGCGTTGTTGACCGCAGCCTCCGCGCCTTGCAGCGTCGGCGGCAGGAACTTCCCGGCGGCGTTCTTGATCGACGCGAACGTGAGGCTCGCCGCGACCGCATCGCTGTAGTCGACGTAGCCGATCGCACCGTCGGTCTGACCGATGATCTGCGCGACGCCCTGGTTGCCCTGGCCCGCCTGTGAATCAGCCGGCCAGGTGATGGTGTCGCCGGCGCCGAGCGTCCACGCGCTCCCGGCGGCCTTCACCAGGAACTTCGTGAAGTTGCTCGTCGTGCCGGAGGCGTCGGCGCGGTGGACGATGACGATGTTCGTGGACGGCAGATTCACGCCGGGGTTGTCCTGTGCAATTGCGGCGTCGTTCCACTTCTTCGCCTGCCCGGAGAAGATCTTCGCAAGGGCGGTGGCCGAGAGCTGGACCTTGTCGAGGCCGCTCAGCTTGTACGAGACGGTGATCGGTGCGGAGACGGTCGGGAAGTACAGCACGTCGCCGCCCTGGTAGTTCGGCTTGTCCGCCGCCTTGATGAGGCTGTCCGTGCCGGCGAAGTCGACGGTCTTCGTCTGCAGGTCGGTCTTGCCCTTGCCGGAGCCGCCGCCGGCGTAGTTGATCGTGACGTTCGGGTTCTTCTGCTTGAACGCCGCGATCGCCGCTTGGTCGAAGGTCTTCTGGAACGTCGAGCCCGAGCCGTTCAGCGTCGTGTGCGAGGAGCCGCCGCTCCCTCCGCTCTTGCTCGAGCTTCCGCATGCGGCTGCCACCAGCGCGAGAAAGCAGAAGACGGCA
>DASQHW010000573.1:0-9297 GCA_035631895.1 Acidimicrobiia bacterium
TCGAGGAACGTGCCGGGCCGGTAGCTGTCGACGAGCTTGCCCGCGTACGACACGAAGTCGCCGCCGTCGCCGATCACGATCGCGTCGCGATCGAGCCGCTTGCGCAGCTCGCCGTATACCCGAGCGGGTTTGACAGGAGACGTGTCCGCGGCAAGAGAAGGCTCCTCTGTGGCCCGCTTCGTGCGTTCGTCGGCGCGCAGGCGCGCGCTCCAGTCCTCGTGTGCACCGCGGGGCGCGCCGGCATCCGCGAGCGCGGTGAACGTCGTCGTGAGGTCTCCGGCCGTCGACGCCGCGAGCGTGGCGTGCGGGGCAACCTCGCTCTTGGCGTCACACAGGTGCACGACCTCGGCGTGGCCGAAACTGCCGAAGCCGAGGCGGAAGTCGAGCGGCGTGCCGGCGACCAGCACGAGGTCGGCTTCCTTCAACGCCATCGACCGCGCCCGCGAGAACGCCAGCTCGTGATCTGCCGGGAGCGTCCCTCGCCCCATGCCGTTCGCGAAGACGGGCACTCGGGCGGCTTCGGCGAAGGCCCGCATCGGTGTCTCGGCGTGCGCCCAGTACACGTCGCCGCCGGCAACGAGGACCGGACGCGATGCAGCACCGACGAGCGCCGCGACGCGGCCGATGGCATCGGGGTCGGGTTCGTCACCACGCGACGTCTCGGTGCCGACCGGGGGCAGCTCGACGGCGGCGGGCCCGAATGCAT
Organism: Acidimicrobiia bacterium; assembly: GCA_035631895.1. GTDB lineage: Bacteria > Actinomycetota > Acidimicrobiia > IMCC26256 > PALSA-610 > DASQHW01. The sequence goes on from DASQHW010000573.1 coordinate 707, forward strand.
CGAGCGGGATGTCCACGAACGTGGGCCCGCGATGCGGAGTGCTCGCCGCGACGCATGCTGCGTGCACCTCCTGCACGATCGACACGGGTGACGTCGCGGTCGCGGCGGTCTTCGTCACCGGTGCGACGATCGGGACATGGTCGAGCTCCTGCAACGACCCCGCGCCCCAACGGCGTTGCGGCGCGCGCCCCGCGAGCACCACCACCGGCGACCCGTTCATACGGGCTGCAGTCATGGCGCTCACACCATTCGTCACTCCGGGTCCCGCGGTCAGTGCCGCGCATCCGAGCCGCCGTGTCACCTTCGCCCAACCCTCCGCCGCGAACACGGCGCTCTGCTCGTGACGCACGTCGACGAGCCGCGTACCCGTCTGCACTGCGCCGTCGTAGAGCACGAACAGGTGCCCGCCGGAGAGCGTGAACATCGTGTCGACGCCATGTCGCAGCAGTACCTCGGCCGCGAGGCGCCCGCCGTGCGCCTCCATCACACCGTCACACCGAGGCCAGGAACTTCGACAACGCTTCGGACCAGACGTCAGGGTTCTCGAACTGCGGCGAGTGTCCTGCATCGGGAACGATCACGAGGTCCGCACCCGGGATGGCTTCCGCCATCCACCGCCCGGCCTCCACGAAGGGCGTGTCCTGCTCCCCGACGATGATCAACAGCGGGCACCGGAGCGTCGCTGCCATTGCGGGCAGATCGTCGGACTGGTTGCCGAGCGCGATCGCGAGCGCGCCCCACATGACGGACGACATATCGGCGAACTTGCGATCGCAGAACTCCTGATATCCGGGGCGCTCGAGGAGCACGCGTTGGTACGCGGGCGTCTCGAGCACCTGTGCCATGTCGAGCAGCTCTTTGAGGGCGTCCTTGCCGCGAGTCAGCGCCACATCGGCCGCGGCCTCCATCAGCGTCGGATCGAATCCCGGAATCGGGCCCGCCGACGTGTCCATCATCACGAGCGCGTCGATCCGGCCCGGTTCTGCGAGGGCTACCTTGCGGGCGACCATGCCGCCCATCGAGTGGCCCAGCAGCCGGAACGTGTCGAGGCCGGCCGCATCGGCGACTTGCACGATGTCGCGGGCGAGCCGTTCGAGCGAGTACGCGCCGCGGTCGTCGGGCTTGTCGCTGGCACCATGGCCACGGTGGTCGAACACGACGACGGTGTGATCGCGAGCGAGCGCGGGAACGTGATCCGCGAAGGCTTCCTTCGCGCCGCCGAAACCGTGTACGAGGACGAGCCCCGGGCCGTGGCCGGCGACCTCGACGGCCAGCCGGACACCGTCATCGGTGGCGATCTGCATGCACCAGTGTCACGCGTCTCCACGCGTGCGCGCCACCTAGGATCGGCCCGATGAGGGAGGCCGGCGACAGCCCCCGCCGGGGAGGCGGGGGCTGGAAGATCGCACTGCGGATCCTGGTGACTGCGGCGTTCCTCGGGGTACTTGCGTCGCGTGCAAAGGGTGCCGAGGACGTCCTGCCCGACGACCACCATCTGCGTACGGCGATCCTGCTGGCATCCGCCGTGCTTGTGACACTGATCGGGGTCGTGCTGTCCGCGTGGCGGTGGCAGCGGGTGCTCGAGGTCTTCGACGCCCACATCGCGTTGCGGACCCTGACGACGATCTACCTCGCGAGCCTGTTCATCGGCACGGTCCTCCCGACGACGATCGGCGGCGATGTGCTTCGCGTCTCACGCGCATCGAGTCTCGTGGGCTCGCGAACGGCGTTCGGCTCCGTCGCGCTCGAACGGCTCACGGGATTCCTCGTCCTCCCATTGATCGTCATATGCGGGTTCGCGATCCGTCCGTCACTCATGGACGAACCACGTTCCTGGCTGGCACTGCTCGTCGGGGCGATCACGCTGGCGCTCCTCGGTTTCGTGGTGCTCGCGGTCGGGCACCCGCGCCTCGCCGGCCGCTTCGCAGAACGGGAGAACTGGACCCGCTTCATCGGCGCCGTGCACGTCGGCGTCGACCGCCTGCGGCGCGAGCCCAGGAAGGCCGTCCGTGTGATGGGCACTGCGCTCCTCTACCAGCTGTCGGTGATCACGGTCTTCGGCCTCGTGTTCCGCGCCCTCGATCTCGACGTACCGGTTGCCGCGGTGCTCGCCTTCGTCCCCGCGGTCTTGATGATCCAGGTGCTCCCGATCTCGATCAGCGGTCTGGGCGTGCGCGAAGGCGCGATCGCATTGTTCCTGCATCCGTTCGGCGTCAGCAACGCGCAGGCGCTGGCGAGCGGCTTGCTGTGGTTCGGCGCGCTGGTCGTCGTCAGCATGCTCGGCGCGCCCGCATTCGTGCTGGCTCGCCGTCACCACGCCGAGGAACGCGCGTGAGCACCGAGGTGCGGAGACGACCCGCGCTTCGCGGCGGACGAGTGTTGAGCGACGGGCACGTGCTGTATTGGTGGTCCGAGATCCTGCTGATCGTCGGCTTCTACGTCGTGTACTCCGCAGTACGGAACCTGAACGGGAGCAGCCTGCTCGAACCACCGGCCCACGCTCTCGACCATGCCAAGCAGGTCATCGAACTCGAACGGCAGCTCGGCATCTTCCAAGAAGCGAGGCTGCAGGCCTGGGCGATGCATTTCAGACCGCTGATCGTCGCTGCGAACTACTTCTACGGCTCCTTGCACTTCGTCGTCACGATCTTCGCCGGCGTGTTCCTGTATCGCCGCTACAGCGACGACTATCCCCGTTTCCGCAACGCGCTCGGGATCATGACCGCGGTCGCGCTCATCGGTTTCACGCTCTACCCGCTGACCCCGCCCCGGCTCCTCCAGATGTACGGGGTGAACTACGGCTTCGTCGACACGCTCGCCCGGTATCCGACGTTCTGGTCCTTCAACTCGGGTGGGATGAAGACCATCTCGAACCAATTCGCCGCGATGCCGAGCGTGCACATCGCGTGGGCAACGTGGTGCGCGGTCGCGCTCGCGCCTCGACTGAAGGCACGAGGGTGGCAGATCCTCGCCGCGTGCTATCCCCTGATCACCCTCGTCGTCATCGTGATCACCGCCAATCACTACTTCCTGGACGCAGCCGGTGGATTGCTGACCTTCGGGATCGGCTGGTTCCTCTCGGGACTGGTCACGCGCGCGGGCAGGACCCCGCGCATGCAGGTCCAGCTCGCCTAGCCTCCCCCGCTCGTGACCGACTCGTACGACCTGGACCACGTCGCGCTCGCAGCGCCGGACACCTCCGAGGCACTGCGGTTTCTCACCGGCGAGCTCGGCGGCACGATCATCTTCGGCGGACAGTCCGTCGGCTTCCGCCCGATGCAGGTGTGGCTCGGCACCGACGACGGTGATGGCATGCCGGTCGAGCTGCTCGAGCCCTGGGATGTCGAGCGGAACGACTTCCTCGCCCGCTTCGTGGCGCGGCACGGCGCCGGGCCGCACCATCTCACGTTGAAGGTTCCCGACCTCCGCGCCGCCCTGGAACGGGTGCGCGCGACGGGCTTTCACCCCGTCAACATCGATGTCTCGGATCCGGACTGGAAAGAGGCGTTCCTCCTTCCGCGCGAAGCACACGGCACCGTGGTGCAGCTCGCCGAGACGCAGCACACCGAGACCAAGGCGCAGCTGCTCGCCTACGTCCGCGAACACGGACCGAATGCGCATCCGCGTTGGTGGGCCGATCCCGCCGCCCCTACCGGCAAGGGCACCCTGCGGCGTGTGGTGCTCCGTACGCCGGCGCTCGAGTCGGCCGTCGGTTTCTTCTCCGGCGTGCTCCAGGGCGACGTCGAGCGCGAAGACGGCGCGCGTGTCGACCTCGTATGGCCGGGTGGAGCGCGCGTTGCGCTCGAACATCAGCCCGGCGCGTCGCCGGGCATCGACCGCCTGGAGATCGAGGGACTGTCGGAACCGCGCACGATGCTCGGCACGCGCTTCGTTCCGGCCTAGCGACCGCGCGCGATCCGGCGGGTCGCGTCGTGGACCGCTTGGTCGGCCAGCGACAGCTGCACGCCGCGCGCGGTGACGATCGCGAGACGGCGCGGCGGCATGCGGGCAATTCGAGAAGACCGGAGCGCGCGGTGATTCTCCGGCACCGCGGTCTCGGGGAGGATCGACACGCCGGCGCCTGCCGCGACGAGGTCGGCGATGAGCCTGATGCCTTCGACCTCGATGCCGACGTGCAGCTCGACCCGTTCCGCGCGCGCCGCGGTCTCGATCTCATCACGCAGCGGGTTCCCCGCCGGCGGAAGGATCAGCGTCTCGCGCACGATGTTCTTCAACGACACGGGTTGGCGACCCAGGTCGAGCGCCGCGGGAGCGAGCGCGACGACCTCCTCGTCGCGCAGGTGCTCGACGTGGAGAGTCGGATCGCTCACCGGTTCGGTCACGACCGCGCTCGCAAGCTGGCGACCGGCCACCTCCGCGGCCAGTCGTTCCGACGCGCCTTCGGTGAGGCGTAACGCGAGGCTCGGTGCGACACGTCGAATCTCGGCGACGAGGGGCGGCACCAGCCAACGGCTGACCGTGCCGACGACGCCGAGCGTCGCGTGACCGGTCTCGAGTCCCCGGAGCATCGACACGTCCTTGTGGAGCGCTTCGATCTCGCTGCGGACGGCCCGGGCGCGGTCCAGGACGCGCACGCCGAACTCCGTCGGCGCGGTGCCACGCCGGCCGCGCACCAGCAGCTGCACGCCGAGCTCTGCTTCGAGCTGGCGGATGTGCTCGGAGACGTTCGACTGCACGGTGTGGAGGCGGTCGGCCGCCGCCGTGAAACTGCCTTCCTCGGCGACCGCGAGGAGCGCTTCGAGCTGACGAACATCCACGTCGGAACCCCTCCGCACCACGAAGCGTGCCGTTCGGCCGCTCTGCGCAAACCATCTGTCTTGGCGATGGATCCTATCTCTTTCACACCTTTGACAGATAGACTTGTGATCTACTTCACTTGGAGGGTACGAGACGGGCTCGTGGAGCCGGCGCTTCCCCCCACCGGCTCCCGAGCTCCGTTCCTGCCCCGCGGAGGAGACAGATGACGACCATCGAGGCGATCTCGAGCCTGATCTTCACTGGCCCGCTCACCTGGACGAACGAGGCCGCGTGCCAGGGCCAAACGCGACTGTTCTTCGCGCCGGCCGGCGAGCGACCTGAAGCTCGTGCCGTGCGCGAGGCGCAGGCACGCGGCGTCTGCGCCGTGTGCCCCGCGCTCGTCGAGTGCCGGGAATGGGCGCGTGACAACCGCGAGTACGGCTTCTGGGGCGGCGAGTCCGAGGAGGAGCGTGCGGCCGCCGGCTTCCGGGTCGACATGCCGGTGGGGCGCGTCGCCCGCTACCCGCGCGGCAACGGCGAACCGGTACAGCCCCGCGAATCCCGTATCGCGTAACCCCGATTCGCATTCAGCCCGAAGGGTTGTCGGCGAAGTCCGCGCAATCACGGCACTAGTCTCCGCCGCGTGACGGAGACACCGCCCGGCGTCGATCTCGAACGTTTGCGGCCCTGGTTCGCTGCGCACGTCGAGGGCGCGACCGGAGGCGAGTTGCACGCGTCGCTTGTCTCCGGCGGCCGGTCGAATCTCACGTACTCGATCGGTGACGACGGGCACGAGTGGATACTGCGCCGTCCCCCGCTCGGCCACGTGTTGCCGACCGCGCACGACATGAGCCGCGAGTACACGGTGCTTGCCGCCCTCGCGCCGACCGACGTGCCCGTGCCGCAACCGCTCGCGTTCTGCGGCGACATCTCGGTCAACGACGCTCCCTTCTACGTCATGGAGAAGATCGACGGCGTCATCCTCCGGACGCCTTCGGACATGTCCCGGCTCTCGAAGGAGGACGCCCGTCGCTGTTCGGAGGAGCTGATCGACGTCCTGGTCGCGATCCATGCGGTCGACTACCGGCGCGTCGGCCTCGGCGAATTCGGCCGCCCGGACGGCTACGTGGAACGGCAGGTCCGCCGCTGGGGCGAGCAGTGGGAACGCTCGAAGACGCGGGAGCTGCCCGCGATCGACGAGCTCGCCCGCCGCTTGCGGAACGCGCTGCCGGAGTCACCGGCACCGACGATCGTGCACGGCGACTACCGGCTCGACAACACCATGCTCTCCCCCGACGATCTCGGGCGTGTCGTGGCGGTGCTCGACTGGGAGATGGCCACGCTCGGCGATCCGCTCGCCGACCTCGGCCTGTACTTGCTCTATTACGCCCGGGACGAGAACCAGACGGGGAACGTCGGGGTGACGATTTCTTCCGAAGCGGGTTTCCTGTCACGCGACGACGTCGTGGAGCGGTATGCGAAGGAGTCGGGACGCGACGTCAGCCAGCTCGACTTCTACGAAGCGCTCGCCGCGTACAAGCTCGCGATCATCCTCGAAGGCATCCACGCGCGCTTCTTGATGGGCAAGACGGTCGGCGAAGGCTTCGACCACATCGGCGCGCTCGTCGAAGTGATGGTGCAAGGTGCGCTCGACGCCGCGTCGCGCTCGTCGGTCCCCGCGCTCCGCGGATAGCGCCGTCTCCGGCGGGCGCGTCGAGCGTATCCCGCTCGACCGCCTCCCGCTGACCGATCGCGTCGTGTCGCTCCGACAGCTCGCGATCTCCGACGCCGCCGCGATCGCCACGGCATGCCGGGACCCTGAGATCCCGCGATGGACGTTCATGCCCGAGGGACTCACCGTGCCGCAGGCGCGCGCGTGGATCGAGACCGCGCACGACGCCATGGAGCGCGGGCGTTCGCTCAGGCTCGCGATCACCGATGCCGTCGAGGGAACGTTCCTCGGTCAAGTCGGCATCGGCGACCTCGACTGGAACCAGCAGGTGGGAGAGATCTTCTACTGGGTCGCGGCGCCGGCTCGCGGCCGTGGAGTCGCAACACGTGCGGCAAAGCTCCTCACTGCGTGGGCGTTCGAAGTGCTGCACCTCGCTCGCATCGAGATCACCGTCGACCCGCGCAACAACGGCTCGCAGCGCGTCGCGCTCGCGGCCGGGTACACGCGCGAGGGCATCTTGCGCTCGTACCAGCGCTTCAAGGACGGGCGCATGGACGCGGTGATGTTCTCGCGCCTGCCCGCCGACCCGTAGCCACCGTCATGCAGGCGTCCACCGGGTTGCCGGCGACGCGAGCCATTCGAGCATCTCGCGACGGGTCACGGGCCCGTTCGGGCGAGCCGGCGACGGCAACCGTCCGTCGGCTCGGAGGTGCGCGGCGGACTGTTGGGCAGCCGCGAGCGGATCGGACCCGAGCGCGCACCGGGTGGCGGTGGGGTCGATACCGAACAGCGTCGCGGCGTTCAGGCCGAAGACCTTCGCCTTCACGGACTCGGTGAGCGCGGGATATCCGAAGCGATCTTGGAACTCTTGGGAGATGCCGAAGGCACGGAACGCGGCGATCTGCGCCTGTGGTGATCCGTACCAGACCGCGTCTGTTCCCCAGAGCACGCGATCCACGCCGACGCGCGTCAACAGCTTGCCGACGGTGTGCGCGGCCACGTCGGGGGAACGGAGGACTTCGCGCCACACCGTGCCGAGGTCCACCCAGACGTTGCTGTTCGGTGGCACCCCGTGATCGTCGAGCGCGCGGAGGAATGTGTCGATGCCGCGTCGCGCACTCCGGTCGTACGCGCCTTCGGTGTGGTTCTTGTCCCACGCGCCGTGGAACACCACGAACTGCATGTCGGGGAACAGCCGTGAGACCGCCACGATGTCGGATGGTGTGTTGTGGGCGGCGTCGAAGTGCACGAGCGGCAGGCCCTTGTGCGCGACGAACACCTTCACCCCGAGGTCATGTGCCTTCTGCACGACGGGTAGTCCGATCGCCGGGTCCTCGAGCGAGAATCCGACGCCGTTCGGTCCCCATGCCGTGTACACCTTGAACGCCGCGACCTTGCCCGTGCGCGCCGACGCCTCCATGTCGACCATCCGAGCCGCGAGATCACCGAAATTCGGTGCGATGACGTTGTGCACCAGCACGCGCGATGCGCCGCCTGTGGTGAGCTGTCTCGCGAGCGTCTGCGTGCCGAGCGCGTCGGCGAACGGTATGGGCGCGTCGGCCGGTCCGGAGCTCGGAACGTCGGAGAGCATCGCCACGGTCGTGTCGCTCGCGAGGAACAGGTCGTGCAGGTACGCGGCACGGTTCGCGCACTCGAGGCGATCTGCAGCGGTGCAGTCGGGGCTCACCATGCCCAGCACGAGTGCGACGGTGTCGGGTGCGTTCTTGCGCCACGGACCGTTGGGCATCACGTGATGCGTATGCACGTCGAAGATGAACTCGGCGCGGCTCCCGAGCGCGTGCTCGCACGCGGCGACATCGGTCGGGGGCGGCACGGTGAATGATCCTCCCGGACCGGTCGTGGACGTCGACACGTTGGCGCCGGAGGTGGGTGCCGCAGATCGGCGCCCACTCGAGGAGCTGCAGCTCGCGAGGTCGATCGTTGCGAGCACTGCCGCGACCCCTCCCGCAGATTGCAGGAAGCGGCGCCTATCCATCCCCGTATGACGAGCCGCATCGTCCACGGCGCGCCGCGCGGCATGCTCGACGTCGCGGTCGTGGCGGCTCGGGAGATCCGGCACGTACTCGCCGTTCGTTGCGGGCACGACGCCGAGCGGGAGCCGAATGTCGCCGTCGGGGTCGTCGTCGTGTGGCGGGCGCAT
>DASQHW010000574.1:0-4830 GCA_035631895.1 Acidimicrobiia bacterium
CGTCCGTTGGCGAGGACAAGCACGGTGTCGTTGGTCGAACGGCAGCCGTCGACAGAGAGGCAATCGAAGGTCTCCCCGACCGCACGCGCGAGCGCCCGGCGGAGCTGTGACTGCTCGAGGCCGGCGTCGGTCGTGACGACCGCGAGCATGGTCGCCATCGCGGGCGAGAGCATCGCCGCGCCTTTCGCCATGCCCCCGACCGTCGCGGCACCTGCGTGCGCGACAGCTTCCTTCGCGACGGTGTCCGTGGTCATGATCGCTCGCGCGGCCGCCGCGCCGCCGTCCGCCGTGAGCTGTCCGCACAGCTTCGGGATCCCGACCTCGACCGCGTCCATCGGCATCGGGAAGCCGATGAGCCCCGTCGAGCAGACCAGGACGTCCTCGGTCGCGATGCCGAGGCCCTGTGCCGTGAGCTCGCACATGCGCGCCGCGTCACGACGGCCCGACGCGCCGGTCGCCGCGTTGGCGTTGCCCGAGCTGAGGACGACCGACGCCGCCCGACCGTCGGCGAGATGCCGTTGCGACACCTGCACCGGCGCGGCCTGCGCGAGATTCGTGGTGAACACACCCGCCACTGCAACCGCGGCGCGATCCTCCGTCGCGACGATCGCGAGGTCGTGCGCGCCCGACGGCTTGATGCCGCACGCGATCCCTCCGGCGACGAACCCGGGCGCGGCGACGACGCTCACGGTTGGATCCCCAACAGCGGAAGTCCTGTCGTCTCGGGCATGCCGAGCACGACGTTGGCTGCCTGGATCATCTGCCCCGACGCTCCCTTGACGAGATTGTCCTCGGCCGCGATCGCGATGACGGTCGCGGTTCGCTCGTCGAAGCGCACGGTCACGTGCACGACGTTGGCACCGTAGGTGGCCTTGGTCCCCGAGGGTTCGTCGACCACGACGACACACGGATCGGACGCGTAGAAGTCGCGGTAGTGCTCCAGGAGACGCGCGGTCGAGAGGCCCGCCGTTGCCGAGCGCGCGTAGCACGTCGCCAGGATGCCCCGCGTCGTCGGTACGAGGTGCGGCGTGAACAGCACGTCCACATGACGGCGCGCGACCTTCGACAACGCCTGCTCCATCTCCGCGGTGTGCCGGTGCGTGAGGAGGCTGTATGCGGAGACGTTCTCGTTGGCCTCCGCGAACAGACTCGTCGTCTTCAGGGAACGTCCCGCACCCGAGAGGCCCGACACCGCGTCGGCGATCACCCGCGGTTCGACGAGCCGCAACGCGAGCAGCGGTGCGCACGCGAGGCTGACGGCCGTCGGATAGCACCCGGGCGACGCGACGTGCGCGTGCGTTGTTAGCTCCTTGCGATAGAGCTCGACGAGGCCGTACGCGAACCGGCCCACGACCGCGGGGGCAGCGTGCGGTTCGCCGTACCAGCGCGCGTACACGTCCGGTGGCAACCGGAAGTCGGCGCCGAGATCGATGACATGTGCGACGTCGTCGATCAGTCCGGGAACCAGCGCCTGGCTCGCGCCGTGCGGCAGCGCGCAGAACACGACGTCCAGGCCGCGCAGGTCCGCGGCGTCGAGCGGCGCAAATCTGGTGTCGGGATACGCGGGGGTGAGCGCCGGATACACGTCCGAGACGCGCGCGCCCGCGTTGGCGTCGGCCGTGACGTGCACGACCTCCATCTCGCCGTGAGCGGCGAGGAGACGGAGCAGCTCGCCGCCCGTGTACCCGGAGGCGCCGACGACCGCGGCTCGATACGCCATGCCGCATACAATACACAGTGATGCATACGATTCCCTTCCAGGACCTTGCAGCGGGCACGCCGCTGCCGCTCCTGCGGTTGACGGTGTCGCCGGAAGCCAACGAGCGGTACTGGCGGGCAGCCGGGGTCTCGCACCCGGTGCTGGCTGCGGGCGCGCTCTATCCGCCGATCGCGGCGAACCTCACGGTGCTGTGCTTCGGCCAGGTGTGTCCGGAACCGGTGATCCAGACCCGCCAGCGCCTGCGCTGCCACCGGCGCGCGGATGCGGGGATCGAGCTCCGGACGACCGGCCGCGTCACGGCGCAGTACGAGAAGCGTGGCCGGCGGTACGTCGACGTCGAAGCGATCGTTGCGACCGCCGACGCGCCCGACGATCCGTTGTGGATCTCGCAGGTGTCGTTCACGCCGGCTGCGACGCTCGGTGCGAGCCGATGAGTGCCAGCGTCTCGCGGTCACTGATGATCACCGAGGACCTCGTACGCGCGTACTCGCGACGCGGCAACTATCACACCGAGGCCGCGACGTCCGCCGAGCTCGGGCTGCCAGGACTCGTCGTCCAGGGCATGCACGTCGCCGGGCCCGCGTACGGCGCGCTGCTCGACGCCTGGGGCGAGGACTTTCTTGCACACGGCGTGCTCGACATGCGTTTCACCGGGGTCGTGCTCGCGGGCGACGCAGTAGAGGCGCGCGTCACCTTCGGCCACGACGACGTGCGGGCAAGCTTCGAGGTCGCGAACGTTGCTCGTGGGCTCGCCGCCGTCGTGGGCACGGCGCGCCGGGCATCAGCGGCGGATTGACGCGGACGGACGACAAAAGGTTCGCCGCAGGCTCCGGTGCCTGCGGCGAACCCTTTGCGACCTCAACCCCGAAGATGTCCGGCTCGACGAGCTCACGATCTCCGAAGGTGCCGGCGGCGGGTGACGAGGGTCAGGGCGCCACCGAGCACGAGTGCTGCGAGACCGAGCAACGGCGGCCAGCTGTCGCTACCGGTGAAGGGCAACGTGTTGTGCTGCTGCTCGGCGCTGCTCTGGGCGGCCGCCGCGGTGGTGCTCGTCGGGTGCGCAGTGGTTGCCGTCACACCCGCTGCGGCGACCGTCGATGTCGTCTCCTTCGGGGCGGTGGTGGCCTCGGGGATCGTCGTCGGTGCCGCGGTGCTGCTGATCGTCGTCGACTCGGGCACCGTGGACTCGGGCACCGTCGATGCCGGCACCGTGGACTCGGGCACGGTGGACTCGGGCACGGTCGATGCCGGTGCCGTCCACTCGGGGACCGTCGTCTTCGGCACCGTCGTCGAGGCCCAGGTCGGCGGTGCGGTGGTCGGGTCGCCCGTGCACGTGCTCTCGAGCTGTACGTGCGTGACCCTGGTCGCGTGCGCGTCGTCGGGCCACGACGCGATCACCTTCAGCTTGATGTTGCCGGTGATGGAACCGGGAACGATGGTCGTTGCCAGGGTGCTGCCGCCGCCCTCGACCGTCGCGCTGTAGTCGGTCACCGCGTAAGTGTCCGAACCCTTCGTCGCGGTCGCCGACGTGATCGTCATCACCTTGGACGCCTCACTGTTGACGATCGTCCAGGTGATCTCGTGGTCGCCGTTCGTGCACACCGTTTCGCCCGAAAGGATCGGGTGGTGCGCGAACGCCACGCCCATGAACAACGTCACGGTGGCGACCGCCATGACCGCGACCATTCCGACGACGCGAAGCCGTGCGCGGCCGCGACGCGGTAGACGAAATGCTCCTGCTCCCATGGAAAGGTGCCTCCTCCATCCCACCGGTTGCCGACCGGTGGGGCCCAGGACCACGCTCCGTGGCCCTTCCTCCATTTGGGAGTGTAAAGGAACTTAAGCGCAAATAGCAGGTTTTGGGAGGAAATGATCCATTCGACCTAGAGGTCGCCGCGGGCAGCGAGGGCGGATCGCACCCGGTCGGGGATCACGACCGACGCGCCTTTCGACGGCGCGACGGCGACGTATGTGATCGTCGCCGCGCACGCGGCCACACCGCCGACGGACGCGTCGTACCGCAGGTCGAACGACTTCGTGCCGAGACGCGCCGGCACCACGGCAATGTCGATCCATTCGTCGAAGCGGGCGGGACCCGACCACTCGATCACGGCCCGGACGAGCATCACGTCGAACTCGCGGATCCAGAAGTCCGGCCCGAACCCGAGATCCTCCATGAAGCGAGTGCACGCGTCGTCGAAGTAGGTCAGCCAGTGCGCGTTGAAGACGACTCCCTGGCCGTCGACCTCGGCGTACCGCACGCGGATCCGGTGGACGAACGGCGTGCTCACGTGCGGAGCTCGGCACCGTGTGCCGCGGCCACTGCATCGATCGCGCGCTGTCGCAGCCGTCCGACCTCTTCGTCGGTGAGCGTGCGATCCGGTGCCCGGAACCGCAGGGAGAACGCCAAGCTGACCTTGCCGGGTCCGAGCGCCTCGGACCGGAAGACGTCGAAGAGCTCGACGCGCTCGAGCAGGTCGCCGCCCGCCTCTCGGAGGGTGGACGCGACATTGGCGGCCGGGACGCGGTCGTCGACGATCAGCGCGAGGTCGATGGTCGACGCCGGGAAACGGGAGACCGCCCGTGCGCGCCGGTCGGCTCTCCGCCCCTCGAGCAGCGCGTCGAGATCGAGCTCACCTGCGATGACAGGCCCGGCAAGGTCGAGCGCGCCGACGACACCGGTCGAGACCTCTCCGAGATGGCCGACGGGCGTCCCGTCGACGACGATGTGTGCGGCGCGCGCGGGGTGGAAGCCCTCCACGGTCGCCGCGTCCAGCTGCACGTCCGCGACCCGAAGCTCTCCGACCAACGCGAACAGCACTGCCGTCGCGTCGTACACGTCCACCGGACGGTCGGCTTCGTGCGGCGCACGCCGCACCATGTGCGTGCGCGCGAACGCGAGATGGAAACGCTCCGCGGGGAGGCGGTCGCCTTCCGCCGGAGGCGCGAACACGGTGCCGGTCTCGAACAGTGCGACGTCGGCGGATCCGTGCGCGGCGTTGTACGCGGCGGCACGCAGCAGGCCGGGAAGGAGCGCCGGGCGCAGGATCGACTCCTCGGACCGCAACGGGTTCTCGACTTCGATGACACCCTCGGCACCGAGACCGGCG
>DASQHW010000575.1:0-5425 GCA_035631895.1 Acidimicrobiia bacterium
GCCGCTGCGGTCACTGTCGGGTGCGACGACCACCACGTCGTAGCCCTCGGCGCACAATGCCGCGGCCAGCACGTGGATGCCCTGGGCTTCCACACCGTCGTCGTTCGTGACGAGAACCCGGGTCATGACTCGCAGTGTTCCGAAGGCGGGAGATCGAGCGCCGGATTGCGGTCGAAGAAACCGAACGGCGTCAGCAGGAAGCCGCAGTACTCGACCGGTGTGACCGGCCAGTCCTCGGGACGCACGAAATGTGTCATCCCGAAGCTGTACCAGACGACGATATCCGTGTTCACGAGCGGACGATCCGCGGCCGTCCAGCTGGGAAGACCGTCGCCGCCCGGATGCTGATTCGGGTACTCGCCGGCGGCACGGCGCTCGTGCGGTGAGTACGGCGTCACCCACAGGTTGTGCTGCGCGAACGCGGCGCGCCTGCCGATCGGCGAATCGGCATGAGCGAACATGGTTGGTGTCGACATCGTCGGCACGAGCTTGTACGCCGTCGGCGGGCCGAGGCCGTTGCGGGCGCCGGGGTTCACGATGCGCCACACGCGCGAGACAGAGGGGTCGATCTCGCGTTGCGCGACCCGCTCGGAATCGAGCCGCGTCGCCTTGGGACGGAATGCGTTCCACCACGGGTTGTCCGGGCCGGGTGGAATCCGCTCCGCATCGATCTCGTAGATCTCGTTGGCGTCGCCGTCGACGTCGAAGTCCAGCCGGGCATTGAAGATGTGCTGGTGGTGCGGCGCTGCGACACCCTCGGCGACGACATTGGCGAACGGTGGCGGAGCCGAACCGGGCTCGATCGCCATCGGCGACACGATGCCGGTCAGCTTGACCTCCAGCTGGATGTTGCCATCGAGGTAGAAGTACCAGAAGAAGCCGTACTCGTAGTTGCCAACTGTTGAAATGAAGCTGACGACCAGACGACGGCTGCGCCGCACCTCGCCGCGCCCGCTCCAGCCGTCGACATGCTTCCAGAGGATCCCGTAGTCCTCCTCGTGCATGCAGATCGCGTTCTCGATCACCCAGGGCTTGCCGTGCTCGGTCGCGAGGGTGGCATCGAAGTAGTGGATCTCGCCGAGACAGTCGCAGCCCAGCGGGAGCGATTGCGTCATCCGGCCGAGGCCCCACTCCCCCGCATCGAAGGCGTTCTTCCAGCCGTGCAGGGGGCTCGGATCGCCGTACGGGACGACCATCTCCGAGATCGACGCGCGGTGCAGGATCGGCCGGAGGCGTCCGTCGTCGTCGTTGTACGCGATCTGGTGCAGCACCAGGCCCTCGAACGGATCGAACGCCACGCGGAACTGCCACTTCTGCCATTGCACGAGGTTGCCGTCGACGGTGAAGCTCGGACCTTCGGGTTGGGTGATCGAAATGGGTCTCAGGTCGGAGCGCAACCTGGGCTGGTCCTCGGGGTAATAGCTCGCCCGGTTGGGTGGAAGGGGCGTCACGCCGTGGTCTATGACCTCGATGACCTCGTTGCGCCCATTGTCGAAATGCACGACCAGGCCTTCGATGGGACGCGCGTAGCCATTGTCGTCCGGGCCCTCGCGCAGGAACGAGATGCACCGCGAGATGCGGCGATCTTCCTCGCACTCGTAGCCGAACACGCCGGCAGGCCACGGGTCGATCTGCACTCTGTCGATCATGTCGGGCGTGATGCCGCGACGCTGGAGCGCGGCGAGGAACTCCGGGTGCTGGCGCGTCGTCATCACCGCGTTCCCTGCTTCGGTCATGAGCAGGGTCGGGCGGACGTCGGCGATGTCGGTCCACGCATCGACGATTCCGGCGCCGACGTCGACGACCGCCTCGACGACGTGGTTCTCGGGCCCGGGCACGATGACGGCGCGCACGCGGCGCTCGACGTCGTCGCCGGGCTTCCACCGCGCGAGCACATCTTTGTGCGGCTCGTGCAGGACGATGCTCGCGAACAGTGCGTCGTCCCCCAACCGGCCCGAGTCGCGGAGTATCCCGACCGCTCGATTGATCTCGTCACCCGTCAGCATCTCCAGTGGATGGCGGATCGTGGTGTTCGTCGTGTCCGTGGTCTCCGCCGTCATCGTGTGCTCACCACGCGCATCGCCTCCGCGAATCGTCCCTCGGGGAGCCCGGCGCTCTCGGCGATCGCGCTCGTCCAGCCCCGCACCATGGTCTCGGTCCCGTCAGGATCCGGCAACTGACTCTTGTGGCTCAGGAGTGCCTCGATCTTGCGATCGACGGCGCTCGTGATGTCGAGGTAATGCGTTGGCGCAGCCGTTCCCGCGCCGAGCCAGATCTCATCGACGGTCCACGGCTCGTAGCCCTCGTCCGCAAGCTCGGGGTGCGCCCAGCGGTTGCGTGCGTCGGGGTACACCGCGCACGTGGCGCTCTCGCCCACCGCGAGGTGATCCGGGTGGCTCGCGTAGATGCGATCCCAATTGCGATCGGGCGATTGCGTCATGACGCGCTGAGGCCGAACCTGGCGGATGACTCTCGTGAGATCCTTGCGCAACTCGAGGGTCGGTTCGACACGACCATCGGCGTACGCGAGGAAATGCAGGGCGTGCACGCCGACGATCGCCGCCGCGGCCCGCTGCTCGTCGCGCCGCAGCTGTGCCATCTCGGCCCGCGGGATCCCGGTTTCGGAACCGCCGGCATCACCGTCGGTGACGATGCAATACGTGACGTCGATCCCGGCGTCGGTCATCACGGCCACGGAACCGGCCCAGCCGAAGTCGATGTCGTCCGGATGGGCCGTGATCACGAGCACCCGCTCGATACCCGCCAGCGAAAGCGGCTCCACTACAGGACTCCCTCGTCGACAAGTCGTGCGCGACGCTAGTGCGCGTGACGACCTCGCCGTTCAGCGCTCGTGAGCTGGTCGGGCTCCTCGCCGACGACGATCGCCGGCGGGTGTTCGCCGCGCTCGTGTTGGGTGCGTCGAGCATCGACGCCGTGCGCCGCGATGCCGGTCTCGACGCGCGCGCCGCCGGCCGCGCCCTTCAGCGACTGGTCGACGCCGGTCTGGTCGTGCGCGGCGACGACGGAGGCGTGCACCTGCTGGGCGAGGCGTTCGCGCTGGCAGCCCGCGCCCACGCCGAACGCGAGCCGCGTCACGCCGAGCACGACGACGAGCCGGCCGACGTGGCGCGCGTGTTGCGGGCATTCGTGCGCGACGGACGACTGGTATCGATCCCGGCGGTGCGCACGAAGCGACTGGTCGTGCTCGACTGGCTCGTCCAGCAGTTCGAGCCCGGCCGGCGCTACTCGGAGGAGATGGTCAACCTGATCCTCGGCAAGGTCCACGCGGATACCGCTGCGCTGCGCCGGTATCTCGTCGACGAGGAGCTCCTCTCGCGCGAGCGCGGCGAGTACTGGCGCACCGGCGGCACGTTCGACCCCGACTGATCAGCGACACAACTCCGGGTGAAGCGCGCCGGCCATACGGCGCATGCCGTCCTTCCACGCGACCGATGTCGCGCCGACGAGCGCGCGACGCTTCGTGTTGTCGGTGGGGATCCCGCCGATCGTGCCGAGAGTCCGGTCGAACTGCACGTCCCGGCCGGCGAGCTCGGCAAGATAGGCGCACCATTCCTCGACGCTGGTCTCGTCGTCGCCGCCCCAGTTGACGATCGTCGCGGGCACAGAGGCCGCCGCAAGCATCCCCGGGAGCGTGGCGATGATGTCGTCGTCGTGGATCGGGTTGAAGCGGCTCGGCCCGTCGGGATGCACCGGGACGGGCCGTCCGTCGAGAATGAGCTCGAGGTGGAACGCGGGCCATCCACCCTCGTCGCCGTAGGGCACGTTGAGGCGAGCGATCGTGGTCGGCACCTCGAAGATCCGGCATGTCGACCGCACCACCGCCTCGGCCGCGATCTTGCTGATGCTGTACGTCGGCATCATCACCCGGTGGTTGTCTCCCAGCGGGTCGGTCTCTCGCTGGGGGGTGCCACCCGCCGCCTCGTACACGCCTGTCGAAGAACAGTGGAGGAACGCGCGAGCCGTGCGGCAGTGCGCCATCAGCATGCCTGCAGCCTCTGCGTTGCCGGCGATATCCACCTCCCAGCGATTGCTCTTCACGACGGCGAAGTTGCACACGTACTCGGCATCGCGCGGCACGCCGTCCAGTGACCCGCGGGCCAGGTCGACGCCGACGCAGTGCACACCGGCCCGTTCGAGCCGTGCGCGCTTGTCCGCATCTGTGAATCGGGCGATCGCGATGACCTCGTTCTGCGCCGCGAGCGCGATCGCGACCGGCAACGCGACCTGGCCGGTGGCACCGGTGACGAGGATTCGCGCGTCCCGCAACGTCACGGTGTCGCGGAAAGTGCAGCCGCAGTCCGGTCGTCCAGACCACTGTCCGCCGGGAGTCGTGCCGCCACGGCCTGCACGAACTGCTCGTCTGCGAGGTCGATGTCCACGTCGTCGGAACGGACGTGGGTGTGCCCGTCGTGTGCATCGATCGCGATCCCCGGCTTCAGCTCCTTCAGCGCGAAGCGCCCGAAGCGCGCCTGCCAGGCCTGACGAGGTGCCGCCTCGTCGCCACTGACAGGCACGCCGACATCGTCGGCGTGGGTCGCGAGCTCGAACGCGAGGTGGAACGCCTGCCATCGCGCCGGGTACGCGCCGACGCTGCTGTCGACGTCGCCGCCGTCGCGGGCGCGGAACGCCTCGCGATTCTCGGATGCGCTCCCCCGCCAGGTGTCGAGCACCTGCGACGGCGTCCGGCCGTCGAACTCGCGAATGCCGATGTCGTTGGCGGTCGCGAGGTCGGTCGCACCCTTGGCACCCATCTCGCCGAGGAACTGCTGCACGGTGCCGTCGAGGCACGCACGGTTGTACTCCTCGGTCGCCGCGAGATGGGCGAGCACATCCCGCACGCTCCATCCGGCACACCGCGAAGGTGCTCGCCACCCCGCCTCGTCGAGACCGCTGAAGAACCCGTCGAGGCGTGCGGCCTCGCCCGCCATGAGGTCGTAGGGATCGAGACCTTCGAGATCGTGGTCGTCAATCATGACCCGACCGTAACGCGAACCCGGCGTCCGGCGCGAGGGAGCACAGGTTCCGCTCGTGCACAGGTGGGAACAATCCCCGATCATGTCGGAGGAGGACCAACCATGGCCGGATCATTGGAAGGAAAGCGTGTCGCTTTCCTGATGGCAAACGAGGGCGTCGAGCAGGTGGAGCTGACCGAGCCCTGGAAGGCGGTGCAGAGCGCCGGTGGCGAACCCGTGTTGCTGGCACCGGAACCCGGAGAGGTGCAGGCGTTCAACCATCTCGACAAGGGCGACCGGTTCCCGGTCCACGTCACGGTTGGAGACGCCGATCCGGAGGAGTTCGACGCGCTCGTCCTCCCGGGCGGCGTTGCCAACCCGGATCAACTCCGTATCAAACCGCCGGCAGTGCACTTCGTGCACCAGCTCGCCGAGAGCGGAAGACCGATCGC
>DASQHW010000576.1:0-2046 GCA_035631895.1 Acidimicrobiia bacterium
TCACGACGCCCTTGACCTCGCATCGATCGGAGAGCAGTTCGACACGGTGCTCGACTGCGGTCTCTTCCACGTCTTCGAAGACGACGACCGCGGACGCTTCGTCGAGAGCCTTCGCGGGGTCGTCCCTCCCAGTGGCCGCTACTACATGCTGTGCTTCAGCGATCTTCAACCCGGCGACTGGGGACCGAGACGTGTGACGAAGAAGGAGATCACCGACGGTTTCGCCTACGGATGGCGCGTCGACGCGATAGAGCCCGCAAAGCTCGACATCACCATCGATCCGAACGGCGCGCTCGCGTGGTGCGCGACGATCACACGAACATGAGCACCCTCGCCGCGCTCCGCTAGGACTTCTGCCCGGGTCGCGAATCGGTCAGCGGTACCGCGCGCGCGACGGGGCCACGGTCATGCCGGAGAGTGCGGCGTCCGCGTGCCAGCACGACGGCGCCGGCACTCGCGAGTGCGATTGCTGTCGTACCGAGGAGCCCGTCGAGGTTCACCCGTCGGGCGGGTCGCGGAAGGTGCGCGCCTTCCGGGTTGGCGGGGTCGACCTCGAGTTCCAACCTCTCGCCGCGGCGGACGGACACGCCTGACGGTAACGCAAGTGTCTTCTGGAACCGCGCCGTGCCGACCTTGTAGCGAACAACCGCGTTGCTGCACGGTTTCGGGCACGCCGGCAACGGATCGACCACGGTCGCCACCACGTGCGCGAGGCCGGTCGGCAACTCGACGTCCTGATCGCCGTTCCACGCGGGAAACGCCAGCAGCACGCCGGCGCAGACGAGGGTGATCACGCCGAAGAGCTGCGATTCTGCAAACAACAATCGCCCTGACCGCACCGGCGGCGTCGAGATCCAGCGCCACGTCTTCCGCAATGACCAACGAACGGTCTGCGGCGCTGTTCCGGCGGGAGCGCGCGGCTCGACGAGCGGCCCCATCGCACAACCGATTGCGAACGCGATGGCATGGCCCCAATCCGTGAAGCTCCCCGAAGTGACGACGCCCTGTCCGATGACGTACAGAGCGATGAGCGCGGCGACGACGGAACCGGCGCGAGGCAGCCTCCGGAGCAGGACGCCGGCAACGGCGAAGAGCCCGTAGCTCACGCCGACGTCGACCGGATACACAAGATTGCTGCCGCCGCTGCCACTGCGCACCTGCAACCAGATGCCGACGGTGGTCGCGATCGTCGCGCCGATGTGACCGGCGGCGAATACGGCAAGCCACCGGTACGTCCCGATCCACCGTTCCACGGGAACCATGACGAGCGTGAACACGACGATCTCCACGAGGAGATGACCGTGATCGAGCAGGAATGCGCTGAGAAAAAGCACACGGGGTGCGTCTCGCGTCATGTAGAAGAGGTTGGTGCTCGCGTGTCGCAGAACTCGGGTCGCGGTCGTCTCGTCGAGGCCTCGCTGCATGAGCGTCGTGACCGTGACGATCAGGAGCAAGACATGTGTGCCGGGAGCCTTTCCGAGATACGCCGGCACCCTGCGCCACACGCCGCCGACTCGCTCGATGATGAGAGAGCTTCGCCACTGCACGCCCAAATTGTCGCGCTTCTCGTCCGGTACGATGCGCGGGCCCGTGCATCAACCTCCGGAGGCACGACGATGAACAAGGGCGGCTTCAGCTGGAAGCGGGCGCTCGGGATCACGAACGCGAAGCGCAAGGTGTCACGAGCGACGGGGATCCCATGGACGAAGTCGGGCCGACAGCGCAAGGTCGGTGCGATGTTCTGGAAGCTTTTCAAATAGCACGCCGCATTGCACCCGCAGGTCCGAGCACATGGCGGCTCGTGGGCCGCCGGTCAGCATCGGGCGGTTGCCGGATTCCATGTGTGACCGCGTGGACGCGCCATATACGCATCTGGCACGCTGATTGATCACGGGTCAGTCGTTGCGGCGTGTCATCGCGCTTGTTCTCACCATTGGGACCAATAGGTTGCCACGACATCGAGCAAAACCGCGCGGCGACACGCCTGGCATCGATGAGGGCCTCCAGCCGAGCGTTATGGCAAGTGTCGGACCACAGGAATGCGAC
>DASQHW010000577.1:0-2600 GCA_035631895.1 Acidimicrobiia bacterium
GCTACCCACACGTCATGTGGAAGGTTCCGGTCGTCAGAGGACCCGCGCGAGGCGACGGTTCAGTGCGTCCAGCGTCGAGCGTGCCGCCGCGTCGATGGGGCTCGCACCCGCTGCGAGGCCGTACTGCAACTGATCGTCGTCCTCCACGGACTGGAGCGCCACCGCACCGATCACGCGATCGTCGTCCGCCGTGTCGTCCAGCGCTCGAGCCCATCTCGCGCGCGGATGGAACGGCGCGCCCAGCGCGCGGATCGCGTCGATCGTCGCTTCGACGGCTCCTACCAGACCGCTGCTTGCCGGCGCCCGGCCGATCGTGCGCTTGCCCTCGAGGATCAGGTGCACTTCGAGCTCGTCGGTGTCGGGGAACGCCAGCACCGCGAGCAGCCGTGCCCGCCGCGGCTCCGGCACTTCGTCGGCCGCGGCGCCGGGCGCCATCCCTTCGGGCAACGCGGGGGCCGCAGCCGCCGCAGGCGCGGCCAGCGCAGGCGCGGTGCGCCACCGGACGACTTCGACTGCGACGGGAAGATCGGAGTGGCGCGCGGCGATGCGCGACGCGGACACCGGGACCGGCTGATCGCTGCGCTCGGGCTTGTCGGTGACGTGCAGTTGGACGAGCAGGATGTCGTCGCGTGCCTCGAAGCCCGCGGCCCGTACACCGGGGAGCTTGCGCAGCTCGAGCTCGAGATCGTCGAGTGAGTCGATCGCTTCACTTGCGGCGCGAGCGGTCACTTGTGTCCCTTCGCCTCGTAGAGCCGGGAATCGGCGAGCTGCACCAGCGCGTCGAGGTCGGTTGCCTCAGCCGGGCACTGCGCAACGCCGAACGAGAAGGCGGGGCAGGGCCGTTCGACGCCTTCGGCCCTGCGCACCCGGTCGAGCAGCGTCGGCACGAGATCGGGCTCGGTGTTCGGAAGGATCATTGCGAACTCGTCGCCGCCGATGCGGCCCGCGTTGTCGCCGAAGCGCAACGCCCGGCGGAAGCGCTCACCGAGATCGCGGAGCACCGCGTCGCCCGCCTGATGGCCCTGCTCGTCGTTGATCGTCTTGAACTGATCGAGGTCGAGCATCACGAGCGTGAAGGGCCAGCCGTACCGGGTGCTTCGCGCGATCGTCATCTGCAGGAGCCGGTCGAACGAACGCCGGTCGAAGAGCCCCGTGAGGGGATCGTGCCAGGCGTCGTAGCGAAGCACGTCCATGCGCAACGCCAACACGCACAACGAAAGCATCAACGAGCGGTCGAAGCCGTGGTTGTCCAACGCCGGCTGCGTGTAGAGGCCCGGCGCCGAGATCAGCAGCTCCTCGTCGTCGGGCCCGAGCGGCCGGCGCCCGGCGCAGAACACCTGACGGCCGAGGCCGGGCTCTTCGATCACCACTGCGGCGTCGTCGAGGTCGAACTGGTCGACGAGCGCATCGAGCGCCTTGTAGATGAGCGCGATCCCCGATTCGCTGGTCGCGACGCTCTCGGCGAGGTCCTCGCTCAACGTGCTCACGGACACCACCCCGTCGTCGCGTGTTCCGACGCCGTTGTGGTGCGGCCCAAGTGACGTCGCGCCCGGAAGAAGTGCCGCGAGCCCCACCCCCGTCTGCTGCGACACCCCCACCCTCCCTGGCACATCGCAACGGCCCCCCACGTATCGGCGCGCTGCTCCATGAAATTCCGGGAACTGGAATCGCGATTCCCGCCCCCTGTCCACGCAGCATAGTGATGTGCGCGCCTCGCGTGAAATAGTGCGGAAGGTTTTCTTTTCCGGCGAGTACGATCCGCCGACGTCAACCTGGCTCCTTTCGCTCCGTCCCTGCGGCGTTCGCGAGCGAGTTTCCACTGCGTCCGCACGCGACATGATGATGCGAGACACGATCCGGACCGCGATCTGCCAGGCATTGGCAAACGCTGCGCTTCCCGAGCCCGAACAGGGTGTCGTGGTCGAGCCCGCAAAGCGTCGTGACCAGGGCGACTGGTACACACCGGCCGCGATGGCGCTCGCGCGGAAGACGGGCCGCCCCCCGCTCGAGATCGCGGAACAGATCAAGGACGGCCTCGACCGGGCGCGCGTCGCTCATGTGGCCCGTGTGGAGGTTGCGAAACCTGGCTTCGTCAACTTCTTCCTCGCCCCGACGTGGCTGCACGACGTCCTGCGTGAGGTCGTCGACGCCGGGGATCGGTTCGGGCACAGCGACGCGCTCGCGGGCCGGCGCATCAACCTGGAGTTCGTGTCCGCGAACCCGACCGGTCCGTTGCACGCGGGTGGCGGACGGTGGGTCGCGGTCGGCGATGCGATCGCGAACTTGCTCGCGGCGCAGGGTGCGGAGATACACCGGGAGTACTACCTCAACGATGCAGGAACCCAACTCGATCTCTTCGCGACGTCGTTGTACGCGCGTTATCGGGGAGTCGAGCCACCTGAGGAGGGTTATCAGGGGCAATACCTCGTGGACCTGGCTCGGCAGCTACGTGAGGAGCGCGGCGACGACGTCACGATCGACGAGGCAGGCGAATGGGGGTACCGGCGGGTCGTCGAGGGGCTCAAGGATGATCTGGCGCGGATCGGTGTGCTCTTCGACACGTGGTTCTCGGAGCGTACGTTGCACGACCGTGGTGAGGT
>DASQHW010000578.1:0-1659 GCA_035631895.1 Acidimicrobiia bacterium
TCGGCACCCGTCGCTTTCTGCGGGTGGCGCTGAACGAGGAGGACCCGAGCAGTCGCGTCGTTCTGTTCGCACGTACGGTCGGCATCAGAGACGCCTTGTTCGGTGCGGGCGGCCTGTTGTCGAGTCTCGACCCGACCAGGACCGCCGAGACTCGGCGCTGGGTTCAGGTATGGCTGGCGAATGAGGTAGCCGACGTCGTCGCCGCTATTGCTGCAGGCCGTGAACTCGGGTTCGGCGGCGCCTCAGCCGCCGCGATCGCGCCGGTCCCGCTTATCGCGATCGATCTCTGGACGTTGCGCAACCTCGACGCCGCCGTCGGGTAGCGGCACGTCAGCTCGATGCCCGCTTCGGCGACCTCTTCGATCGGGAGCTTCCGCGCACGAATCAACACAGTGAGATCCGTCCTCGCGACGCCGGGCACTTCGCTGGGACAAGCAGCGGAGGAGTACGGCCGACTCGTCGCCGACTGGGTCAGCGGTGGGTATCGCCGCGCGGCGGCTAAGGATTGCCGCGACTGACGAGTGCGAGGATGGTCGCCCATGAGATACGACGACGGTCCGACAGCCGAAGCCGCCGTCCTCATTGACGCGCCGATCGACCGCGTGTGGGAACTGGTCACGGACATCGACCTGCCGCGCAATTCTCCGGCGAGTTTCGCGGCGCGACCTGGATCGACGCCGGTCCCGCGTTGGGCGCGCGGTTTGTCGGCCGCAACTGGCACGAGGCCATGGGAGAGTGGGAGACAGTGTCGATTGTGAATCGTTTCGAGCCGATGCGGGAGTTCGGTTGGTGCGTCACCGACATTGATGAGCCGTCGTCGACATGGTCTTTCGAGCTCGAGCAACAGTCTGACGGTGTGCACCTCCGTCAACGCGCGCGCATGGGACCGGCACCGTCAGGGCTGAGCATCGCGATCACCGCCATGCCCGACAAAGAAGAACGCATCGTCGCACGCCGACTCGAGGAGTTCGAGGCGAACATGCGCGCCACACTCCAAGGAATCAAGCACCTCGCGGAGAAGAGGCCGTGACGTTGCGAGTCGGCGTCGTCGTGACTCCGTACGGCGAGCGGTCTATCGAGTTTGTCCGCCAAGCCGAGCACCTCGGCGTCGACTCGGTGTGGGTGCCCGAGTTCTGGGCCGGCGACGCGCTCACGCCGCTCGCGTTCCTCGCCGCGAGAACGTCGAACATCAGGCTGGCAACCGGAATCGTGCAGCTCGGCGCGCGTACTCCCGCGATGCTCGCGATGTCGGCGCTGTCGATGCAGGCCCTTTCCGGCGGAAGGTTCGTGCTGGGCATCGGAACAAGCGGACCGCAAGTGATGGAGGGATGGCACGGTGTCCGCTTCGACAAGCCGGTGCAACGGACGCGCGAGACGATCGACATCATTCGCGCGGTCACCCGCGGCGAACGCCTCGAGTATCACGGTGAGGTCTACGACCTCCCGCTGCGCGACGGCGAGGGCCGCAGCATCCGTTCGCTCATGCCGCCGGCTCACGTTCCGATCTACGTCGCCGCGCTCGGCCCGAACAACCTGCGGCTCACAGGTGAGTTCGCCGACGGGTGGATCGGCAACTCGTTTCTCCCCGAGAAGGCAGACATGTTCTTCGACCCAATTCGTGAAGGTGCCGCTCGCGCGGCACGCTCGTTCGACGATCTC
>DASQHW010000579.1:0-2114 GCA_035631895.1 Acidimicrobiia bacterium
CATGCCCGTCGTTCTACCCGCCGGCACCATTGACGGGCGAAGAGCACGTCGTGTCATACGTCGACGATGCGTCATTGCGGCTCAGGAGTGCGTCGATCGGGGGGCGGCCCATGCCTCGGCCACTTCTGAGGAACGAACGACCGTTACGGCCTGTCGACGTCGATCCGCCGTCCGGCGAGTGAGGCACGCAGCTCGTTGAGTGTCGTGAGGCTGGCCTCCGATTCGGCTTGGCGCGTCGCGGCAATGGCGAGGACGAGGGCCTCGACCACGACGAGCGTTGTGCCGTGGCTCGCAAAGAGGCCGGGTGCGCCGCGACCGCATTGGAGAGTCGCGGCGACGGCGGCACCGAGCTTGCGCCCGAGCGTGTCGGTGATGAGGACGACGGGCGCGTCCAGCATCTCGGCGTGCTCGAGAAGGACACGGACGTGTGACTGCGCCCGGCCGTACGCGAAGACCACGAGGGCGTCGTTGGAGGTGAGCGTGAGCAGCTCGTCGGCGAACGAGGTCCCGGTGTGCACGAGTGCAGTGCTCGGTTTCCCGATTCGCTGGGTCATGAGCTGTCCGTACGCGGCGAGATGAGCGGACGGGCCGACGCCCCGCCAGACCACTCGTTCCCGGCCGGCCAGGACGGCGACGGCGCCCTGGAAGGCCTCCGGGGACACGTTGCGGGTCAAGTTCTCGAGTGCCGAGAGGTGATTCCCGATCGCCGACGTGAAGAGCTCGTCGCCGGGCGTCTGTTCGAGCGTGCGGCGAAGACGCTCGCCGAGCGGCGGGTTGTCTCCGTGTGACGCCAGCGCGCGCCGCAGCTCGGCGAGCCCGCTGTAGCCGAGCGACTTCGCGGTTCGCACGACCGTCGCATCACTCGTCCCGAGCTGTTCGGCGAGCGCAGCGGCAGACAGCAGCGTTGCCGTCGGACCGAGATCCAGCAACAATTCGGCGACGCGCCGTTCCGCCGGTGCGAGGTGGTCATTTCGCTCCGCGAGACGCTCGGCGTAGGTGTCTGTAGCACTTGCTACTGCATCAGACATATGTGTAGTGTACGCTACGAAGCCCGAGAGGGCGACGAACCCGGCTCGACAGGGGCTTGATGCACAACGTTCTTTTGGTTGTCGCCGCGTTCTTGGCGTCGGCGGTCGAGATGGTCGAGGCCCTCACCATCGTGCTCGCGGTGGGGGTGACGCGCGGCTGGCGGTCTGCCGGATGGGGCGTCGCCGCGGCGCTCGGCGGCTTGGCGGTCATCGTGGCCGGCCTCGGTCCCGCGCTGGCGAACCTGCCCATCGACTCGATGCGGCTCGTCGTAGGCGCCGTGCTGTTGGTGTTCGGCTTGCAGTGGTTGCGCAAGGCGATTCTGCGCGCGAGCGGCCTGAAGGCAATGCACGACGAGGAAGCGATCTACGAGGCCGAGATCGCACTCCTCCGAGCCAGTGGGCAGCGACCGAGCCACGACTGGTACGCATTCACGGTCGCGTTCAAGGGCGTGTTCCTCGAGGGCCTGGAGGTGGCGTTCATCGTGGTCACCTTCGGCGGGACGCAACGCAACGTCGGATTGGCCGCAGTCGGCGCGGGTGCCGCGTTGGTGGTCGTGTTGATCACCGGGATGATCGTGCATGCACCGCTCACACGTGTCCCCGAAAACACGTTGAAGTTCGGTGTCGGCGTGATGCTCACATCGTTCGGGATGTTCTGGAGCGCCGAAGGCGCCGGCATCAACTGGCCCGGAGGCGACGTGTCGATCCTCGGCCTCATCGCGTTCGCAGTCACGGTGTCGTTCGGTCTCGTGGCGATCGCACGTTGGGTCCAGAGCATTCCGGAGGTCGCGACGTCATGAACCGGCTCGTCCAGTTCGGCAAGTTCTGGTACGACTTCATCATCGGCGACGACTGGCGAATCGCCGTCGGTGTCGTCGCCACCATCACCGTCGTGTTCGTTGCCGCGCATCACGGTGCGAACTGGTTTTGGTTGCTTCCCGTCGTGGTCGCAGTGCTCCTCGGGGTCTCGGTCACCCACGAGATGCGTCGCCGGACTCGTTAACGGCCGACGCCGGTACGGCGTCGCACCAAGGGGTCATGTCGAGTGACGGATACCGTGCCTTGACGCAGGCAAGCGTCTCCGAC
>DASQHW010000580.1:0-2158 GCA_035631895.1 Acidimicrobiia bacterium
GCGACTTCGTGACCAGTCCCGAGGTCGGGTCGCTGTTCGGCGCCTGCGTGGCGCGGGCGCTCGACCGGTGCTGGCACGCGCTCGGCGAGCCCGACCCCTTCCTCGTGGTCGAGGCGGGCGCCGGGAACGGTCGCCTCGCCCGCGACGTCTGGCGTGCCGCACCGGAGTGCCTGCCCGCGCTGCGATACGTGCTCGTCGAACGATCCACCGCACTGCGCGGTGAACAGCGCACACGGCTTCCGCTCGATCCCCCCGACGAGGCGCTCGGTCCATTTGTCCGGCGCGCGGGTGAGGACGCGCCGGTGCCCGCCGCCGGCGCGGGCCCGGTCTTCGCGGCGCTCGACGTCCTTCCCGCGCTCCACGCTTCGGACGGCGTGGTGCTCGCGAACGAGCTTCTCGACAACGTCCCCTTCGGCATCGCGGAGTGGAACGGCCGCCGCTGGCAGGAAGTCCTCGTCGGCATGGACGGCGATCGGTTCGTCGAGGTGCTCGTGCCGATGTCCGAGCCGTTGTCGATCGACGTTCCGGCCGGCACGCGGGTGCCGATTCCGCGCGGGCTCGAACGTTGGTGTGCGGAATGCGATCAGGTGCTGCGCCGCGGTTTCGTGATTCTCATCGACTACATGGTGGAGATCGCCCGGCTCTCCGCGCACCGCTGGCTCCGCACCTACCGGGGAAACGATCGCGGGCTTCCGCCGCTCGAAGCGCCGGGGACACAGGACATCACGGCCGATGTGGTCGTCGAGCAGCTTCTCGCGGCGACACGCGGCTTCCGGTTGTCGACGCACACGAGCCAGGCGGCCTGGTTGCGCGGGCTCGGCATCGACGATCTGGCGGGGGAAGGCGCACGCCGGTGGCGGGAAGGCGCGCACCGGGGTGACCTCGAGGCGCTCGCCGGGCGCAGTCGCGTGCACGAGGCCGACGCCCTGTCCGATCCGGCGGGCCTCGGCGCGCACCGCGTCATCGTCCTGCAGCGATAATTCCTTGTCGCACTCGCTGCGGGCCGGTATACCCGGCCCGCGGACGCTCGCCGCTCCGGCGAGTTCGCTTCGGCTGCGCCTTCGCTCACCGCGTCGTGTCGTGGTTGGTGGTCGTGGGACGCTCGCTGCTCCGTGTGACTACTCTCCGTCGGCATGGTCGAAACACTCGAAGCGCTGCTCCAAGAAGGACGGACGTTCCCGCCGCCGAAGGGATTCGCCAAGGACGCGCTCGTCACGGACGCGAGCGTCTACGACGACGCAGAGCGTGACTGGCAAGGGTTCTGGGCGAAGCAGGCGCTCGCGCTCGACTGGCGCAAGGAATGGCACACGATCCTCGAATGGGACCTGCCGTTCGCGAAGTGGTTCCTCGGCGGCACGCTCAACGTGACGGAAAGCTGCCTCGACCGCCATGTCGCCGCAGGCCATGGTGATCAAGTGGCGTTCTTCTGGGAGGGCGAGCCGGGAGACACCCGGCAGGTGACTTACAAGGAGCTCCTCGACGAGACGTCCCGCGTCGCGAACGCGCTTCGCGAGCTCGGCGTCCGGAAGGGGGACCGGGTCGCCATCTACATGGGGATGGTGCCCGAGACCGCCGTCGCGATGCTGGCGTGCGCGCGCATCGGCGCGCCTCACTCCGTGGTGTTCGGCGGTTTCACCGCGCAGTCGTTGAAGGATCGCATCAACGACGCGCAGGCGAAGGTGCTGATCACCGCCGACGGCGCCTGGCGGCGGGGTGCGGTGGTCCGGCTCAAGGACATTGCCGACGAAGCGATCGCGGACACGCCCTCGATCGAACACGTACTCGTGCTCGGGCGCACGGGGAACGACGTCACGATGCAAGACGGTCGCGACCACTGGTGGCACGACACGGTCGCACGTCAGTCAACGGTGTGCGAGCCCGAAGAGATGGACAGCGAAGATCTGCTGTACATCCTCTACACATCGGGCACGACAGGGAAGCCCAAGGGCATCATGCACACGACCGGCGGCTACCTGACGCAAGTCGCGTACACGCACCGATACGTCTTCGATCTCAAGCCCGACACTGACGTGTACTGGTGCACCGCAGACGTCGGATGGGTCACCGGCCACTCGTACATCGTCTACGGCCCGCTGGCCAACCGCGCGACCTCGGTGATGTACGAAGGCACACCTGACTATCCCGACAAGGACCGCTT
>DASQHW010000581.1:0-2340 GCA_035631895.1 Acidimicrobiia bacterium
AGGCGGACGTTGACCTCCTGCGATTGCGCGTCCTTGATCAGCAGGGTGATCTCCGCCTCGAGGTCGACGATGTTCTCGTGCTGGAGATACTCGCGCAGGCGCTTCTGCGAGGTCTTCATCTGCGCGCGGAGCAGCTTGAGCTGCTGATTGTAGAACGTCTCCATGCCCTCGTTGCGGTACACGCGTCCGTGATGCGCGAGGTACATGTCGGTGATCGCGTTCACCATGCGCGCGGAGCGCTCGGGGCTGCGGCCGAGGTAGCTGATCTGCAGGACGTTGGAGCCGGGGAGCGGCGTGACGGTCAGCGCCTGCTGCATGTTGGCGATCAGCTCGTCCATCGACGTGCCGGGCTCGGGCTGCACGCCGACCCGCGCGATCGCCTGCTTGATCACCTCGCCGTTTTTGACGATCTCGGCCTCGGTCTTCACGACCTCGGGCGTGAGCGCCAGCGAGACGCTGCGCGACGGCTGCTCGGCGGGCGCGAGCTGCGTCATTTCGCCGAGCTTCACCAGCACCTTGGTGTTCGCGCGCCAGGTGTTCGGGCGGAGAACGCCGGACACCGCGGACGCGAGGAAGACGAGCAGGAAGATCCCGACCACGAGCCGGCTGTGCTTGAAGACCGCGTAGAGGAAGCTCCGCGCCGCGATGGTCGTGAAGCCGGGCGACCTCGAGGCCGGGAGGAACGTCGTCGCTTCGGGAAGTGTCTGGAGAGTGGCCATCGATTTACTGCGACAGGGAGTAGCCCGCACCGACGTGTGGCAACGCGGGGATCAGGCCGCGCACGTACTGATCGACGACGATGCCCATGTCGGCGACCCACGTCCGCGGCACGTACACGACGTCGTTCGTGTGGAGCCGTACGCGCTCCGGCACGCCGTCGACGACCTGCTGCATGTTCAGCCGCGCAGCCGAGAAGCTCCCGTCCGCGCTCGGCGTGATGAGCATCACGCTGTCGAGCTTCGCCGTCGTCTTGAATCCGCCCACCTCGACGATGGCCTGAAGGGGCGTCATGTTCGCGACGAGGACGACGTATCCGGGCTTCGCGACCTCGCCGCCGATGTAGACGCGGCGCTCGCCGAGCTTCGTGATGACGACGCTGACCTCGGGGTCGCGGAGGTGGCTCCGGGAGCGATCGGCGATGAGCTTCTCGAGCTCGGTCGGCGTGAGCCCGACCACGTCCAGCTCGCCCGTCGAGGCGAGCGAGATGCGACCGTCCGGGCGCACGGGCACTTCTTCGCTCATGTCGGGCTGATAGAGGAACCGGACGTGCAGCGTGTCGCCGAGCTCGATGCGGTAGTCCGGGCCGGGCGGCAGTGGCATCGGCGGCTGGAGCGCCGCGATCGTCGGGGGCGACGCCGCGGCCGTCCGATGGCCACAGCCGGCCGCGAGCGCCAGCATCGTCGCGATCAACGCGTGTCCAACGAGCATCCGTCCTTGCATTCTGAGGGTCATGGCTCCGCCCATTCCCGCTGTTCCGCGGGTCGTCACCGATCCGTTCACCTTTCCCCGGTCGATCACCGGGCTGTTTCGTGCCCCGGTGTGCCGGGGCGAAGCATCAAACGCGATTCACGAGGCCGACGGGGACGTCGACCGTGGTTCCCTGGCGAAGAAAATCGAGCAGCACTCGAACCCTGCCACGCTCCGAGCAGGGCTGCTGCACGACCGCGATCAGGCCCGAGAGCGGGCCGCTCGTGATCTGCACGCGGTCGCCCGTCTTGAACGGGGCGAGCGGGCGGATGATGCCGCCCTCCCCCGCGCTCGCGACGATGAAGCGGATCACGCTCTCCGAAACCGGCGTCGGCGTCGGCCCGAAGGCGACGAAGCTCCGCACACCCGGCGCCCAGACGACCCGGTAGTACTGGTCGAGAAGCGCGATGTGGACGAAGAGGTAGCCCGGGAAGAGCGGCGCGACGTCGTCGCGATTGTACTCGAGGATGCGGGGCAGGAAGACCGCAACGCCGCGGCGCTCGAGCTGCTGCACCGCGTAGTCCTCCTTCCGCGTCTTGCTACGGACGACGTACCACTGGCGGCTGCGCGCAACCGACTCGGACGCGGGCTGCAGGGACGTCATAGCGCGCAGTGCCGGGCTGCAATTTCAATGCCACGGGGGTGCGGTACGAATCGCGGAGGCTACGGAATTTATTACGATTTCGTCGCGTTCTGCCGTCGTCAAAAACCCTGGATCTCTCGCACGGCTGCAGCCCTCATGCAGCCCCGCTCCCGCGTCGGTCCGGGTGTCCCACCAATGCGGCGATCGGCGCCCGACCCTTGCACCGCCGTCGCATCGTGCACCCTCACGCGACCCACCGCCCGCCCGTCTCGACGCGATGGCCGGTCGGC
>DASQHW010000582.1:0-5720 GCA_035631895.1 Acidimicrobiia bacterium
GCCGAGGCGATCGCGGTTCCGTTCGCGTCGAGGAGCTCGAAGCCGCGCACTTCGATCTCGCGCGTGCCCCAGCGCCGTGCGCTCTGCTCGACGATGGCCTCGGACTCGTCGGAGGCTTCCGCGAGGCGTTCGTTCTGGGCCGTGTTCACACGGTCGAGGTACGCGCGCACGACCTCGGGGGCCGAACCGGTCATCTGCAGCCGTCCGTGGTCGAGCCAGGACACCTGGTCGCACATCTGCTCGATCAAGGCCGGGCTGTGCGAGACCATCACGATCGTCACACCCTCGCGGCGCAGCTGGTAGAGGTGGTCGAAGCACCGCCGCTGGAATTCCTCGTCGCCGACGGCGATGACCTCGTCGATCATGAGGATCTCGGGGTTCACGTGCACCGCGACGGCAAATCCCAGGCGCACGTACATGCCGCTCGAGTAGTGCTTCACGGGCGAGTCCACGAAGTCCTGGAGCCCCGAGAACTCGATGATGTCGCCGAGCACCGCATTGATCTCGCGGCGCGTGAGGCCGAGGATCGAACCGTTGAGATAGATGTTCTCCCGCCCCGACAGCTCGGGATGGAACCCGGCACCGAGCTCGAGCAATGCGGAGATGCGACCTTCGGTGCGCACGGTGCCCGTCGTGGGTGGATGGATTCCGGCCATGAGGCGCAACAGCGTCGATTTGCCGGAACCGTTGTGGCCGATGAGCCCGTACGTCGAGCCCTTGGCGATCGACAGTGACACGTCGCGCAGTGCCCAGAAGTCTTCGAAGCTTGCCCGGCGCCCGAAACGGGCGGTGATCGTCTCCTTCAGGCTGCTCGCGCGCTCGCGATACAGGCGGAAGCGCTTCGACACGTCAGCGACGACGACGGCGGGCTCTGCGGGCACCGCCTCGGCGTCGGTACTGAGCCGGGGTGCGTCTTCGCCGAGAGTGGTCACAATTCCTCGCTGACCCGCGCCGAGTAGCGCCGGAAGATCAGCCAACCGCAGATCGCGCTCAAGACCGAGACTCCGAAGAGATACCCGAGACGCCCGGCGCTCGGCGCCTTGAGGTCGTACACCGAGTTTCGCATCGCCGTCACGAACTGGGTGAACGGGTTCGCACGCACGACCAGGCTCACCGGCGCCGGTGCGTTGCTCGTCACCAGAGCGAGCGTGTACACGATGGGCGTGAGGTAGAACAACACGTTCAGCCCGACCGCGACGAGATACTGCACGTCGCGGTAGTAGACGTTCACGAGACTCAGCACGAGCGCGACGCCGATGGAGAACAAGATCAACAGCACGAGAAGGAGCGGGACGAAAACGAACGTCCACGACACATTGCCGAGCGCCGCCATGATCGTGAGGAGGATGCTGGTCTCGACGAGCGTCTGCGTGAGCGCGACGAGCCCGCTTGCGAACACCGGGCACTCGGCCGGGAAGTACACCTTTCGCAGCATGGGGCCTGCGCCGATGAGGCCCGACATCGCACCGTTGACCACGGCCATCCAGAAGTTCCACACGACGAGACCGGCAAAGAGGTAGAGGGCGAAGTTCTTCAGGTGACCGTTACCCGCGACGGGCGGTTGCACCTTCAAGAACGTGCCGAAGACGATCGCATACGTGAGAAGCGTCGTGGCGGGATTGATCAGTGACCAGGCCCAGCCCAGCAGGCTGCGCTTGTAACGAGCCTTCAACTCCCTCTGCGCGAGGTTGCCAATGAGCCCGCGGTACTGCCAGACGTCGGTCGCGAGAGCCATGATCGAGTACCTACGGTACGCCGGGACAACCCGCCGGTGCGGAACGGTGAACGCTCATGCACCCGGATCCGTCGAGGTCGAACGGTCAGTCGTCATCGCAAACGCAGACGGGCCCGAACCGGCCGGTGATCCGAGGGAGTCGCGGCGAGCACTTCACCTTCGATCGATTCGATCCCGCCGCGCACGAGCACATGGTCGATCTGGCTGTGGGGCCGGTGCGACGGATACGTGCGCCCCCGTACCGGGCGGTCCCAGCCCGGCATCAGCATCGCGACCGGGGGACCCCAGAAGTTGAAATCACCCGCGAGGATCTGCGGGGTGCCGTACATGAGTTGCCGCTTCGCGTTGAGCAGGTGGCGTACAGGCGCCAGCCTCCACACCTTCGACGAGGTGTGCAACGCGATCACCTCGACCGGCGTGCCCGCGACGTCGACGGTCACCGACAGCGCCAACCGCGAGTACACGGGATCGCTGCGCTGCGCGTCGAGGGCGATCTCACGACGATCCATGACCGGGAAACGGCTGCAGACCGCCATCTCCCACATCCCCGTGCGGGGCGCGACATCGCGCACCCCGGTGCGATCGTTCCGAAGATCGAGCGACATCTGCTGCACGAGCTCGATCCGGTAACCGACGTCGGTCAGCGGGTCGAGAATTCCGCGGCCCTCGTCGTCACGCCACGCCTCGGCAACGACGACGATGTCGGCGTCGAAGCTGCGCACGAGCCGCGCCACGTCGAAGCGTACGCCTCGGAACTGGCCGAACCGCCCGACTCCCCAATGCGCGTTGAAAGCCGCTACCGAAAATTCCATGCCTCTGGATCGCGCTCAGTGCGGACCGGGACGCCCGACCCGTAGGTGCACGGTACCGGCTAGATGCCTATCCGTTGCGCCAGGAGCTCGCGGTGGTACGTGGGGTCGC
Source organism: Acidimicrobiia bacterium (assembly GCA_035631895.1). GTDB lineage: Bacteria > Actinomycetota > Acidimicrobiia > IMCC26256 > PALSA-610 > DASQHW01. The sequence continues at coordinate 2,657 of DASQHW010000582.1, forward strand.
CGAGATAGATCTCCGACGACTTGGCGCGCTTGAAGTACAGGTGCGCTGGGTGCTCCCATGTGAAGCCGATGCCGCCATGGATCTGGATGTTCTCGGCGGTCGCGTGGAAGTACGCCTCCGAGCAGTACGCCTTCGAGAGCGCTGCGACGACCGGGAGCTCCTCGTTGTCCTCGGCGGCGGCCCACGACGCGTAGTAGGCCGCAGACTTGCCCGATTCGACTTCGAGCAGCATGTCCGCGCACTTGTGCTTGATCGCCTGGAACGAACCGATGGGGCGTCCGAACTGCACGCGCACCTTCGCGTACTCCACCGACATCTCGAGGACCTTCTGCGCCCCTCCCATCATCTCGTTGGAGAGCGCGACCGCCGCCTGGTCGAGCGTCTTGCTGAACGCCGGCCATCCGCTCCCCGGGGCACCGAGCGGCTCCGCGGACACGTTGTTGAACTCGAGCTTCGCCTGCTTGCGCGTCATGTCCATCGTCGAGAGCGGCGTGCGGGTCAGCCCCTCCGCGTCACCGCGCACGGTGAAGAAGGAGATGCCGTCGGTCCCGCTCGTTCCCGCGGTACGGGCGACGACGACGATGAGGTCGGCGGTGTGACCGTCGATCACGAACATCTTCTCGCCCGACAACGTGTACTTGCCGCCGGACTCCCTGGCTTCCATCGTGATGCCTGCAGCGTCCCACTTCCCCGACGGTTCCGTGAACGCGAGAGCGGCAATGGTGTCGCCGCCGGCGATACCCGGCAGCAGCGCGGCCTTCTGGTCATCAGTGCCCGCGTTCATGATCGCGTTCGCGGCGAGCACCACCGAGGAGAAATACGGGGCCGCGAGGAGCACCCGGCCCATCTCCTCGAGCACGATGCCGAGCTCGATGAACGTGAAGCCCTGGCCGCCGTACTCCTCGGGGATCGCGAGACCCTGGAGGCCGAGCTCCTGCCCCATCTGCTTCCACACCGCGGGGTCGTAACCCTCGGTGGTCTCCATCAGACGACGCACTTCCGTCTCGGGTGACTTGGCCTCGAGGAACTGCCGCACCGTGCGCCGCAGCTCTTCTTGCTCCTCGGAGAAGGCGAAGTTCATCTCTGTGTTCCCCTATCGCGGTTCTCGGGGGAGCCCGAGTACCCGTTCGCCGATAATGTTTCGTTGGATCTCACTCGCGCCCGCGTAGATCGTTTCCGCCCGGCTGGACAAGAAGATGCGCTCGAGCTCGTCCGGCTCGTAGACGCCTCTCCCCGCTGCTTCGATCGTGAGGGCGTCCGCGCCCTCGACACGCATGGCGGTCTCGCCGAAGTTGCGATGCCAGGTTGTCCAGAACAGCTTGCCGATGCTCGCCTCGGGACCCAGCGTGCCCTTGTGCACGAGGTTCGTGAGCATGCGCATGCCGTTGTACTTCATCACCTGCAGGCCGATGTAGCGCTGCGCGAGCTCGTCTCGCAACGCGGGTTGCGCGGCCGAGCCGTTCTTCTGCGCCGCTTGCAGGAGCTGCGCGTACTCGCCTTCGAATGCGAGCTGTGACGACATGAAGGCCGTGCCACGCTCGAAGCCGAGCGTGGCCATCGCGACCTTCCAACCCTCGCCCACCGGGCCGAGCACATACTCCTTCGCGGTGCGTGCACCGTCGAAGAACACCTCGTTGAACTCCGCGCTTCCGGTGAGCTGCCGGAGCGGGCGCACCTCGATACCCGCCTGTTGCATCGGCACGAGGAGGTACGACAGGCCATGGTGGCTCTTGGACTCGGGGTCCGTGCGGCAGACGACGAAGCACCAATCGGCGCGGTGCGCGAGCGTGGTCCACACCTTCTGGCCGGTGATCACCCACTCGTCGCCGTCGAGCGTCGCACGCGTCTGGATGTTCGCGAGGTCGCTGCCGGCGTTGGGCTCGGAGAAGCCCTGGCACCACAGTTCCTCGACGCGCTGGATCCTCGGCAGGAAGCGGCGCTTCTGCTCGTCGGTGCCGAACTGGATCAGCGTCGGCGCGAACAGCCCCTCGCCGAAGAAGGAGATCCGTGCCGGCGCGTTCGCGCGCGCGTACTCCTCGTTGAAGATGATCTGTTGCGCCAGGTCGGCGCCGCGTCCGCCGTATTCCTCGGGCCAGGACAGCCCGACCCACCGGTCGGCGCCGAGGACGCGCTCCCACTCCAGCCGGACGTCCCAGCCGGTCTCGTCCGCAGGGCCCCCGCCAGGGCCCAGGGACGCGAACTCGCCGACCAGGTGCTCGGCCAGCCAGGCGCGCACTTCCTCCCGGAAGGCCGCTTCCGCGGGGGTGTCGGCGAAATCCATAAGCGGGGTGACGCTACTTGACCGACCCGTCGAGTTTCCAGAGCGCGTGGTCGCGAGAACCGACCAATAGGTCGGGTTCGTGACCGCGCCTGGCCCGACCCAGGACGCCGAGCCCGGCGATACCCTGCCTTCATGGCTGCCGGGCGTCCCGCGCACTACGAGACCTCGGACGTGCGGATCGACAAGATCGTCGTCGGGCCCTACGAGAACAACGTCTTCGTACTGCGCGACAAGCGCACGGGTGACGCGGTCCTGGTCGACGCTGCGAACGAGCACCAGCTGCTGCTCGAAGTCTCCCGCTCGACGGGTGTCCGCAGGGTGCTGACGACCCACGGCCACTTCGATCACATCCAGGCCGTCACCCAGATGCGCGACGCCGGCATCGACGTCGGCATCGCGACCGAGGACGCCGCGATGCTGCCGGCGTACGACTTCACGATCCCCGACGACGACGTCATCGAAGTGGGCGACCTCCGCCTGCGCACGATCCACACCCCCGGCCACACACCCGGCTCCACGTGCTTCGTCCTCGAAGGACACCCGGTGCTGTTCAGCGGCGACACGCTCTTCCCCGGCGGGGTCGGGAACACGAAGCTCCCGGGCGGCGACTTCCCCACGATCATCCGGTCGGTGGACCGGCGGCTGTTCACGCTGCCCCCCGAAACGCTGGTGCTGCCGGGCCACGGGCTCGACACGACGATCGGCACCGAACGTCCGCACCTCGACGAGTGGGCCGAGCGCGGCTGGTAGCCACGCCCGGCCCGCCGGCTCGCCGCGATTACT
>DASQHW010000583.1:0-2474 GCA_035631895.1 Acidimicrobiia bacterium
TCGACGGGAGGGGCTCGCTGTCGAATGCGAGCGCCTTGCCGAGCGGCAGTGGGCGCCAGTCGAAGGCAGGGTGCGCGGCCCATATATCCGAAGTGCTGCCGTGGAAGTCGGTCCGCGGCTTCGCGGCCGGGTCGTACACGTACGGCGTGGCTCCTCGCGCGTCGCCGAGGTGCACGGTCGACGGACGGAGTGACAACTTCTGGTCGGGCTGGAAGTACCACGCGGTAGGTATCGCGTCGGGCGGCGGCCAGCTCGGGAAGTGCATCTCGTATGTGCCGAACGGGGCACCGAGGTTGTGCGCGTCGCCGGCGCCGTTTTCGAAGAGCACCCGTATGGGCGGCTCGGCCTCGTAGGCGGCGAGCGCGGCGTCGTAATTGGTGAACTGCGTGAAGCGGTCAGGTTCGAGCTGTACGCCGCCGATGCCGGTCGCGGCTTGGAAGATCGCAGGTGCGAGCGCGCGGATGCCGGCGGGCACGTGCGGGATACGGCGCGCGACGTAGAACTCGAGGAACTCGTACCAGCGATTGAGCTCGGCGACGAGGCTGTCCACGTGCGTGCCATTGGTGGCGAAGAGCTTGACCTTGCCGTCGGACCGGATGAGGTTCTTCCAGATCAGTGACGACTGGCCGCCCGTCTGTTCGTCCTGCCACGCACCACCCATGAACACCGGCACGTCGATGTTCGCGTCGAGCAGCTGCGGTGAGAGCTCGTTCGAGAGATCCACCGGATCGCGGAACGGGTGGCTGTCGAAGAGAGAGACGAGGCCCGTATTCTGGCGGCGCAGGAGCTGGTTCTCCGCGCATTGCCGGCCGTTGGCACCCCCTGCGTCGACGACCGCGTGCTCCCATCCCTGACCGTAGGGCTTCGCCGCGTCGTCGCGCTGCTGCGCCCACTCGCGCGGGAACCCGGTGTTCGGGATGCCACCCGGATCGGCCAGGCTGCGATACGTGTCGGCCACGACCGACAGCGGCGCGATCGCGGCGAGGTGGGGTGGCCGGGTCGGCGCCACGAACGTCTGCGCGATGCCGGGATACGAGATGCCGACCATGCCGGGCTTGCCGTGCAGCACCCAAGGTTGCGCGGCGACCGCTTCGACGACGTCATAGCCGTCGAGCTTCTGCAAGGTCTCGAAGAACGAGAAGGTGCCTCCGGAGCAGCCGCTGCCACGGACGTTCACGCCGACGGTCGCGTAGCCGAGCAGCTGCGCGATCAACGTGCTCGGTTGCGGCGCTCCGGGATGCGACGGGTCGTAGCCCGAATACTCGATCACCGTCGGGTAGGGCCCCTTGTCGGCGGGACCGGGCAGTGTGATCTCTGCGCTCAGCCTCGTGCCATCGCGTGTCGTGATGTAGCCGAAGCCGGGAGAGAGATGTTGCGCGTCATAGAACGACTGTGGCGGCGTCTCGCTGCGTGACATGACGTGCAGCGGGCTCGAGCCCTGCGTGCCGGCCACCACCGTGTAACCGTCGCCCGGTGCGACGTTGCGGAACAGCATGCTGCCGAGGTCGTCGACGACCGCGCGTTGGACCACCGTTCCGGACGCGTCGCGAAGCTCGATCGGCCGGCCCGCCACCGCGTGCGTGACGTACACCTGCTCCACGCTGCCGTGGGCGCTGAACGTCGCGGGCGTCGCGGCGCGAGCCTCCGTCGCCGGAACCACCCCGAGCGCGCCGAAGAGCGCGATTGACGCAACCCAGACCTGCCACCGTTCCCCCATGGGCGCACCCTAGCCGGACGGTTGCCGACAATACCCTACAGGGGTATAGTACCAGGCACGGCAGGATACGCGGACAAGAAGGGTGCCATCCAGCAGCGGTTGCGGCGTGTCGAGGGACAGGTGCGAGGGGTGCACCGGATGGTCGACGACGACGCCTACTGCATCGACGTGCTGACCCAGATCTCGGCCGCGACCAAGGCGTTGCAAGCAGTCGTGTTGGAGCTACTCGACGAGCACCTTGCGCACTGTGTCGCCGACGCGCTCACGCAAGGGGGCGATGTGGCCCAGGACAAGGTGGCCGAGGCGTCGGCCGCGATCGCGTTCGTGTCGCTCGCAGACGTGGGAGACGGTCTGCGAGAGGCGTTCTTCATGTTCTGGGAGACGCTGTGGGCGCTCGTCCTCGGTTTCGCGTTGTCGGGTGTGGTACAGGCCTTCGTATCGAAGGAACAGATGCAGCAAGGCGGCCTGGGGCGATGCCGCAATGTTCGCGATCTCCGACGTCAAGATGCTGCGCCGCGAGCTCGTGATCGGATACGGCATCGCGGGCTTTCTGGCCGTGCTCGTGCCGATGGAGTGGTGGAACGATCTGTTCTTCCACGGCCACGGCTTCTGGACGACGCTCGAGAACGTGGTGGTCGGACCCCTCATCGCCGTGATCAGCTTCGTGTGCTCGATCGGCAACGTGCCCATGGCTGCGGCGCTCTGGCACGGCGGCATCGGCTTCGGCGGGGTCATCAGCTTCGTCTTCGCGGACCTC
>DASQHW010000584.1:0-8971 GCA_035631895.1 Acidimicrobiia bacterium
CAGTGGCCGCAACGCGTCTCGCACGCGGACTACGCGTGGGATCCGTCGTGGTCGCCCGACGGCCGCGAGCTCGCCTGGCACGAGTGGACGCTGCCCGACATGCCGTGGGACGCGTCGCGCATCGTGGTGCGCGACGACGACGGCAAGCACCGTGTCGTCGCCGACGCACCCGCGTGCGGCCAGCCACGCTTCTCCCCTGATGGCGCGCATCTGGCGTATGTGCGCGAGGACAAGCTGTGGATCGACGACATGCCCGTGCTCGACGAGCAATGCGCGCACGCCGAACCGTCCTGGGCTCCCGGGCAGCGATCCTTTGCATGGTCGCCCGACGGGAACGAGCTCGCCTGGTGCCGTAACGAGCAGGGGTTCGGCCGGATGGTGATCGGCACACCCGGCGGGAAGTCGGCGCGGGAGCTCTCCAAGGGCTGGCACCGTGACATCGACTGGGGCGCTCCCGGCATCGCGTGTACGCGGTCGGGAGCCGTGACGCCCACGCAGGTCGTCGTGCTCGCGTCGAACGGGTCTGCGCGACGCAGCGTCGCACGGGGACCGGTCGGCGGCTTCGAGCGAACGCCGCTCGTCGAGCCGAGGGCGGTCTCGTGGAAGGCCGCCGGCGCGTCGGTCCACGGACTGCTGTGGCGACCCGCCGAACGCGCCGAGCGCGGCGCGCGTCGACTGTTGGTGCACGTGCACGGCGGCCCGACCGGTCAAGCGCTCGCCGATTGGAGCCCGCGGGTCCAATACTTCGTGCAACGAGGCTGGACCGTGTTGCAGCCGAATTTTCGCGGCTCCACCGGGTACGGCGACGAGTACCGCCGGGCACTCGAGGGCAGGTGGGGCGAGCTCGACACCGACGACGTCGCCGCCGGCATCCGCCACGCGGTGCGGGAAGGATGGGGTGACGGCCCACTCGTCGCGTTGATGGGCGGGAGTGCCGGGGGTCTCACCGTGCTGAACGTCGCGGCCAGGTATCCGGACCTCGTCGCAGCAGTCGTCGCGCTCTTTCCCGTGACCGATCTCCTTGCCCTCGACGCGACGACCCATCGCTTCGAGTCCGGGTACACCACCCGGCTCGTCGGCCCGCTCCCCGAGTCGCGAGCGCGGTACATCGCGAATTCTCCGATCACCCACGCATCGAAGATCACCGCGCCGGTATTGCTGCTCCACGGAACCGACGACACCTCGGTGCCTCCATCGCAGTCCGCCGAGATCGAAGACGTGCTGCGGCGCGCGGGTCGTGCGGTGGAGCGGCACGTGTACGAGGGCGAGGGCCACGGGTGGCGCCGCGCGGCAACCGCCGCGGACGAGCTCGACCGCGTGGACTCGTTCCTCTCCAGACGCTTCGGATGACCGACGTCGCCTATCAGGGCCCGAAGCGCGGTGCCGATCGCGCGGTGCTCCTCGCGCACGGCGCCGGCGCCGACATGCACGCAGCGGCATTGACGACAGTGGCCGACGCACTGGCGGCGGCGAAGATCCCGTCGTTGCGCTTCAACTTTCCCTACAAGGCGGCAGGGCGGCGCAGTCCCGATCGAGCGCCCGTGCTCGAAGCGGCGTTGCGCGAGGCCGCAAAGGAGCTCGCGGCGCGCGCGAAAGTGCCGGCCGACCGGCTCGTGCTCGGCGGCCGTTCGATGGGTGGCCGCATCGGGTCGATGGTGGCGGCGGAGGACGGCGCGCTCGGCGTCGTGCTGCTGGGCTATCCGTTGCACCCGCCGGGCAGGACCGATCAGTTGCGCGTGGAGCATTTTCCGAGGCTGACGATGCCGGTGCTCTTCGCCAGCGGCACGCGTGACGCGTTCGGCACACCGGACGAGCTGCAGCAACACGCGAAGACGATCAAGGGTCGCGTCCGATTCCATTGGATCGACACCGGCGACCATGGGTTCAAGCCGTTGAAGTCGAGCGGTCTGACGCCCCAAGCAGCGCTCGTGGGCGTTGCCGAGGCTGTTGTCGACTTCGTTGCCGGCCTTCCCTCGCAGACCTGAGAGACTTGCAGGGTGCGCGTCGATCGTTGGTTCGCGTTCGTGGACCTCTCGGGGTTCACGTCGTTCGGCGACGAGTTCGGTGACGACGCGTCCGTGCGTGTCCTCACGCTGTTCCGCGGCGCGGTCCGCCAGATCGCGACGGACTACGGCGTCCGCATCGCGAAGTGGCTGGGCGACGGTTGCATGCTCGTCTCGGTCGAGCCCGGCCAGCTCGTCGGCGCGGTGTGCAAGCTGGAAGAGCTCGCCCACGAGCTCGAGCTCCCGCTCGCACTGCACGGCGGCTGTGCCGGCGGCCCGGTCATCCTGCTCGAAGGCGACGACTACACGGGCCGATCGGTGAACCTCGCGGCGCGGCTCGCAACGACCGCCCGTGCCCACGAGATCCTCGCGCCGGTGGAATTGCAGCGCTATGTGCCCGACGGCACGCCGGTGGAGCCGGCGGGCATGATCTCGGTCGCCGGTCTCCACAATCCGGTCGAGGTGATCCGCTTCGGGTGCGCCGCGAAAGATGCGGACGATACCGTGCGCCAATGAGGACTTACGAGACGCTCGAGTTCACGCGCGGCGGCGATGTCGGCTGGCTGCGGCTCAACCGGCCCGAGAGGCTGAATTCGTTCACGATCGAGATGTGGCGCGAGATGAGCGCGATCGGCCTGGAGCTGCGCGACGATCCGGAGCTGCGCGTGCTCGTGGTGATCGGCAACGGCCGCGCGTTCTCCTCCGGAATCGACACGAGTGTGTTCACGGCAGGCCGCGGCGACGCGATCGAGGAAGGCCCGGACGCCGGTACTCGACATTCGGACCCGACGGTCGACGGCATCCTTCGCACGCAGGACGCGTACTCGTGGCTCGAGCAGGCGCGTTATCCGACGATCGCCGCCGTCCGCGGTTACGCGCTGGGCGCGGGTCTGCAGTGCGCGCTCGCGTGCGACATCCGCGTGTTCGCGCGTGGCACGTCGGTCGGCTTGCTGGAGCACAAGTACGGCATCCTTCCCGACCTCGGCGGTACGCAACGGTTCCCGCGCCTCGTCGGCGTGGGCAAGGCGAAGGAGATGATCTGGACGGCCGCCCGGATCGACGCCGAAGAAGCCTTTCGTATCGGCTTGTGCGAACGGCTCGTGGACGACGACGCGCTCGAGCACGAGGTGGAGACGCTCGCTGCCGCGATTGCCGCGCAGCCCCCACTCGCCGTGCAGGGCACGAAGCGCGCAGTGGAGGCTGCGAGCCGGCTGCCGGTAGCGGACGGGCTCGTCGTAGAAGCGGAGGAGCAAGCCGTGTGCCTCCGTTCCGACGACATGCGTGAGGCGATCGAGGCGTTCGTCGAGAAGCGCGCACCCAACTACTCCGGCAAATAAGCTTCTTCGCCATGACGCGCTTCTGCGTCCGTGCAAACGGACCGCTCGAGGGTGCCGTTCACGTGTCCGGCGCCACGAAGAACTCGGGCCTGAAGCAGATGGCTGCCGCATTGCTGGCGCCCGGCGTCACGACACTGCGCAACATGCCGGCGGTGCGTGATCTCGACGTGATGATCGAGCTCTTGCGTGCCGCCGGGGCGCGTGTGGAGCAACCGGCCCCGGACGTCGTGAGGATCGACGCGTCGGCCGATCTCGTGCCGGAGGCGCCGTACGAGCTGGTCACACGGATGCGCGCGTCGTTCAACGTCCTGGGCCCGATGCTGGCGCGCTGTGGGAAGGCCCGCATCGCGCTGCCCGGCGGCGACAACATCGGCAGCCGCAAGGTCGACATGCACCTGCGCGGCCTCGCGGCGATGGGTGCCGAGGTGGAGGTCGTCCACGGCTACGTGCACGCGCACGCCGACCTGCTGCACGGTGCCCGCGTGGTGCTCGAGTTCCCGAGCGTCGGCGCAACCGAGAACCTCATGTGTGCCGCGGTGCTCGCGAAGGGCACGACGGTGCTGGAGAACGCGGCACGCGAACCGGAGATCACGGACCTGGCCGCCTTCCTCGACCGCATGGGTGGGCAGGTGGTCGGCGCGGGGACGTCGACGATCGAGATCGAAGGCGTCGAGCAACTCTCGCCCGCCGACAGTGCGATCATGTGCGACCGGGTCGAAGCCGGCACGCTGCTCATGGCGTGCGGCATCACGGGCGGCGAGGTCGAGCTCCTCGGCATCCGCCCCGAGCACCTCGAGATCGTCGTCATGAAGCTGTGCGAGATGGGCATGCGCGTCTCCCCGACGAGCGACGGCCTGTGGGCCCGGGGCCCGCGAGGCCGGCTCCGCGCCGTCGACATCGCGACGTTGCCCCATCCCGGCTTCGCCACCGATTTCATGCCGCTGGCAGTCGCGCTGATGACCACGGCCGACGGGAGTGCGATCGTGACGGAGAACGTGTACGACGGTCGTTTCCAGTTCGTCGACGAGCTCGCGCGCATGGGCGCCGACGTCCGTACCGAGGGCCGCCACGCGATCGTCCGCGGCGTCGAACGGCTGTCGGGCGCACCCGTGCGGGCATCGGACGTTCGTGCGGGCGCCGCGCTCGTTCTGGCCGGGCTCGTGGCGGACGGTGAGACCGTCGTGTTCGATTGCGAGCACATCGAGCGGGGGTACCCGGACCTTCCCGCCCAGCTGCGGGCGCTGGGCGCGGACATCGACCGCCTGGAGTGACGCGTTCGGGACGGATGGGGAACAGGTGCGATACTGAGGGCGTTGACGCCCGTGTCGACCGAGATACCGAGGCATTCGGAGCAGCAGTCATGGCGCTGGACCTGGCAAGCATGGAAGAAGGCATCATCGAGGCCATCGAGGCGATCCGTCCCGCGCTCCAGAGCGACGGCGGCGACATCGTGTTCGTGGGTGTCGACGAGGACGGTGTCGTCGAGGTCTCGCTCGTCGGCGCCTGTGGCACCTGCCCGGTGTCGATGATGACGCTGAAGGCCGGTGTCGAGCGCATCATCATGGACCGCGTCCCGGGCGTCACCGAGGTCGTCGCCTCCGAATAGCTGTCGCTACATTCCGACCGATGCGCGAGGACCCGGCAGCGCTCGTCGACCGCGCACTCGCGAACGACCGGCGCGCGATCGCCAAAGTGCTGTCGCTCGTCGAGCAGGGTGGCGAGGGCGCCCGCGTCGCGCTCGGGCGGTTGCACGGGCGCACCGGGCATGCGTGGTCGATCGGGATCACCGGCGCGCCGGGTTCGGGCAAGTCCACGCTCACCGACCAACTCGTCATACGTCTCCGGGCCGGCGGCGCCGAGGTCGGTGTGCTCGCCGTCGACCCGACGAGCCCGTTCAGCGGCGGCGCGATCCTGGGTGATCGCGTCCGCATGCAACACCACACCGACGACGCCGGCGTGTTCATCCGCTCGATGGCGACACGCGGTCACCTCGGTGGTCTCGCGCTCGCGACGCCACAGGCGGTCCGCGTGCTCGACGCGGTGGGCAAGGGATGGATCGTGATCGAGACCGTCGGCGTCGGCCAGGTCGAGGTCGAGGTCGCCGGCCACGCCGACACCACCGTTGTCGTCGTCAACCCCGGATGGGGAGACTCGGTGCAGGCGGCCAAAGCCGGGCTCCTGGAGATCGCGGACATCTTCGTCGTCAACAAGGCCGACCGCGCAGGCGCGGCCGACGCCGTGCGTGACCTCGCGGGGATGCTCGAGCTCTCGGGCGATCGTGCGTGGCGACCGCCGGTCCTGCAGACGGTCGCGACAACGGGAGAAGGTGTCGACGAGCTGTTCGACGCGATCACGGCGCACCGCACGCACCTCGAGTCGACGGGCGAGGCGGATGCGCGCCGCCGCGCGCGCCTGCGTGAGGAGCTCAGGGGTCTTGTTGCCGCGCACATGCAGGAGCGCGCGGACGCGGTGTGCAGCGGTGCCGGTTTCGACGCGATCGTGGATGAGGTCGCGGCGCGGACGCGTGACCCGTACTCCGCCGCCGACGCGCTGTTGCGCGGCTAGACCGGCGCATGCATCCCCTGCGCGTCCTCCTCGACACGGCAGCGGGCGGTGAGTACCCGCCGGCCGACGGAGCGTTCGATGTGCTGCCGCCACCCGACGGGCTCGCGGACGTCATGATCGGCTTCACCGGTCATTTCGTGCTCGCGGCGGCGATCGAACCGGGCGAGGTCGAGGCGCAGGTGCCGGCGGGCGACTTCTCGGTGCCGATGTCCGCTGCGTTCCTCACATGGGTCGCGAACCGCCTCGGTTCCCGGCCCGGCACGTTCGACGCATTGTTGTGCGCGACCGGCAATGGAGCCGGTCTGCCTCCGTGGCTGCGTGAGATCGACGCGCTCGATCATCCGCGTGTTGCGCGCGCGGCTCGTTACCGCAGTGACATGCGCACGTACGCCACCGAGGACGGCACCGGAGTCTTGATCGTCGGGCGCGGCATCTGCGGACGGTGGGAGATCGGCTACGAGGTGGCGCCCGACGCGCGGGACAAGGGCCTCGGCCGCCGGATCGTCGAGGCCGCGCGCGGGCTCGTTGCTGCCGGTGAGCCGGTGTGGGCCCAGGTCGCTCCGGGAAATGCGGCGTCGCTGCGATCGGCCATCGCCGGCGGGTTCACGCCCATCGCGGCCGAGGTGCTCTTCCCGCGGTCCCGATAACGTCGGTGCATGTCCGACGTGGAGCTCGTTGCAGCCGAACCTTCCGATGCCGGCGTGGTGGTGGTGCGTCTGCAGAACCCGCCGATGAACGCGCTCTCGCAGGAGATGCTGCGGCAACTGCGTGACGTCGCGCGCAAGCTCGCAGCCGATCCGTCGGTGAAGGCCGTGGTGGTGGCCGGGGGTGAGAAGGCGTTCGCAGCCGGAGCCGACATCTCGGAGTTCGGTGACCAGGACACGGCGCGGACGATCTCCCAAGGGTTCCGCGAAGCGTTCGATGCGGTCGCCGCGATTCCCCGTCCGGTCGTCGCCGCAATACGTGGCTACGCGCTCGGCGGCGGCCTCGAGCTCGCCATGGCATGCGATCTGCGCGTGGCGGGGGAGTCGGCGCGGCTCGGCCAGCCGGAGGTCCTGCTCGGCATCATTCCGGGTGCGGGCGGCACGCAGCGACTCGCGCGCCTGGTCGGGCCCGCGCGTGCCAAGGAGATCATCTGGAGCGGGCGCCAGGTGCGTGCGGAAGAGGCGCATGCGATCGGCTTGGTGGACCGTGTCGTCGCTGCGGGCGAAGAGGAGCACGCGGCGCGGCACTGGGCGACGGAGCTCGCGAAGGGACCGGCGGTCGCGATGGGTCTCGCCAAGCGCCTCGTCGACGACGGTCTCGGCCGGCCGCTCCCAGAGGGGCTCGATCTCGAGCGGGAGGCGTTCGTCGAGGTCTTCGGTACCGAGGACGCGCGTACCGGCGTGCAGTCGTTCCTCGCGCACGGGCCGGGCAAGGCCACGTTCAGCGGGCGGTGAGCCGCTTCCCGGTCAGGGAGCGAGGGCGCGAAGTGTCGCGCTGATCGTCGCCCGGCGGTCCTCGCCCCAGGGGATCGCGAACACGATCGGCACGTCGACGCCGCGGTCGGCGTACGCCGGCACCGCGGCGCGCACATGGTCGACATCGCCCATGATCTGGATCGCGTCGACCCAGTCGTCGCTGATCGCCGCGAGCGCCCCGTCGCGGTCGCGCTCGGCCCACCGATTCTGGAAATGTTGCACTTCGTCGACGAAGCCGCCGCGCTCGAACTGCATCGCGTAGGCGGGCACGACCGCGTAATTCAAGAGGTCCCGACGCGCCAGGTCGGCGTACCGGTCACGATCGGTCACCGCGCAGTGCACGTACGCGAACACCCGCGCGTCGCCGCCTTCGCGCACACGCTCGACGCACCACGGCACGAGCGTTGCCGGCAGGTAGTTCAACAGCACCGCGTCGGCGAGCTCGCCGCCGACGCGCAGCATCTGCTTGTTGAGTGCCGCGAGCGCGATCTTCGGCCGCCGGTCGCCGAGCTTCACGCCCAATCGGAAGCGCTTGACCGCGTAGAAGTCGCCTTCGAACGTCACCTGCTCGCCGCCGAGGCATTCCCGCAACAGCGTCAGGAACTCGCGGACTTGGGCGATCGGTCGATCGGTGTAGCCCGCACCGTGCCACTGTCCGGCGACCGCCGGCGACGAGATGCCGACCCCGAGATACACGTCCCTGTCGCCGGCGAGCTGTTGCAGGGTTGCCGCCGCCATCGCGTGCAAGGGTGCGGTGCGCAGCTGGAGTGCGAGCACGCCGGTCCCGAGCGCGGCACGATTCGTCACCTGGCTGATCGCGCCCAGGAGCGACATGCTCTCGGCCGCGTTCGCCTCGGCCGCCCAGATTGACGAGTACCCGAGCTCATCGGCTTCCCGTGCGACGTCGAGCGACAGCGCCGTACCGAGCGTCTGCAACCCGGCAACGCTCATCCCGCGCTCGGTCATGTCTCTCCGGTCTCGACGAGTTGCTTCAAGCGGCGGAGGTTACGGCGCCAGAGCGAGCGGAGCACGGGCCGGGCGACGAATGCACCGGCCGGTCCGCCCATCCACCACGGGAACTGCAGCTGCTCGGTCCACGTGAATCGGGTGCGGCCGCGCGGGCGCCCCCGGAGCGTGAAACGGCCGCGACCCGACACCACTCCCCGGTGCTCGATCCCCATGGTCTTCGTGGGTGCCCACTCGGTCACGACCATGCGGTCGACGAGCCGGAACGGTCCCACCTTTGTCAGACAGTCGAAGGCGGTGCCGACGCCGTGGGTCTGTCGACCCGTGAAGGTGATTGTGGCGGCGTCCGTCATCCAGTCGACGTGCCGCTCGATCGGTTCGACGGTGCGCCAGACCACTGCCGGTGTCGCGTCGATCGTCACGCCGACGCGGATCCTCATGCGGAGCGCAACGAGGCGGCGGCGTCCGCGGGCCGCACGATGTTGACCCACATGCCCGTGCCAAACTCGAAGCCGGCGATCACCGTGAGGCGCGGGATCATGTCGACCCACCAGTGGAACGGACCGGTGTGGTCGCGTGGCGCGGTCTCGAACACGAGGTTGTAGTCCACGTTGCCGAGCAGGCGGTGGAGTCGTGACAC
>DASQHW010000585.1:0-7619 GCA_035631895.1 Acidimicrobiia bacterium
CCCACTCCTTGGGCATGTGCGGCAGCCACAGCCCTCGCTCTTGCGCCGCCTTGCGCATCTCGATGATGCCGTCGATGAGCTGCTTGCGGTCGTTGCGATCCCATCGCTGCTCGATGGGTCGCACCACCTCGTCGACGAGCGCGCGTACGCGGGCGCGGATGTCCTCGAGCTCGGGCGAGAGGCTGAAATCGATGGCCATGGGTGCCAGTCCACCGTCCGCTTGACCGGTTGGTCAAGCCTTGGCCGCCATCGACCCTGGGTGGAAGCATCGGCCCGGGGCGCGTCCCGACGGCCGGGGAGGGCGCGCATCGTCGACATGTAGGCGATCACGCGCGGGACGGTAGCCTCGCTCCGTGCGCGCGGCGATTGCTCGAGACGGCCGGTTGCGCGTCGACGACGTCGCTGATCCGCGTCCTGGTGCAGGCGAGGCACTGGTGGCCGTGAAGGCCTGCGGGATCTGCGGATCCGATCTGCACGCGCTGGTCTACGCGGACCAGCTGCTCGGCGCCGCGCGCGAGATCGGTGCACCGATCGTGTTCGACCCGTCGCGCGACTACATCATGGGCCACGAGTTCGCGGCCGAGGTCCTGGAGCTCGGCCCGGAGACGACGGGTGTCCCCGTGGGTCCCGGCGACCTCGTCACGTCGTTGCCGATCGCGCTCACGGCGACCGGTGTCGTGCCCGTCGGCGCATACTCGAACGACTACAACGGCGGGTACGCAGAGCTGATGCGGTTGACCGCGGGGATCTGCCTGAAGGTGCCGAACGGTCTCGACCACCGGCGCGCCGCGCTCACCGAACCCATGGCGGTCGGGCGCCACGCAGTTGCACGAGCCGCGATCGCGCCCACCGAAGCTGCAGTCGTGCTCGGCGCGGGGCCGGTCGGGCTGGCGGTCGTCGCGGAGCTCCGGCGCACGGGCATCGAGACCATCGTCGTGTCGGACTTCTCGCCGCGCCGGCGAGAGGTCGCGCGTGCCATGGGCGCAACCGCCGTGGTCGATCCGGCGAACGAACAGCCGATGGACGCATGGCAGCGCGAGGACGGCAGGCGCACCCCCGTCGTGTTCGACGCGATCGGTGTCCCCGGCACCCTTGCCGCGGCACTCCTTGCGGCGCCGGCGAACGGCCGCGTCTGCGTCGTGGGCTCCTGCATGCAGGCGGACACGCTGCGCCCGGTGCTGGCGCAGGCGAAGCAGCTGACGATCGTGTTCTCGTTCGCGTACGACCCGTTCGAATTCGGCGACACCCTGCGCGCCATCGCCGAGGGCGAGATCGACGTCACGCCGATGATCACGGGCACCTGCGGGATCGACGGTGTCCCGGCGGCGTTCGACGCGCTCGGGCACCCCGACGACCACGTCAAGATCCTGGTCGAGCCGGGCGGACCCGCCGAGCCGAGCAGTCTCGTGTGAGCGCGCTCAGCTCTCCACTTTCTTCTTGATCTCGATGACCGAGCCTTCGTAGATCGGCAGGAAGAGCCCGAGGAGCTCGTCGGGCGTGACCTCGACCGTCCACGTGACGTGCGAGCCCGTGCCTTCGGGCGCGACGGCGATCGTCACGAGATGCGATTCCAGGTTCCCGATCGGCGACTCGATGAGGCTGTACGAGATCGCATGTGCCTCCTCGTCGAGGCCCCGGAGCTGCTCCTTGACCTGCATGCCCATCATCTCGAGCGTGCGGACGTCACCGTCGACCACGCACGTCTCCACGCCGGGCATCCATTCGGCGATGCCGCCGAAGTCGCGCAGGAGCTTCCACACGTCGTCGGGACTGCGATCGATCGAGACTTCCGCTTGTCCGCTGGCCACTTCAAGACTCCTCGCTGCGTTGCATCCGGGCGATCGGGCGATCCTTACACGGACCACGCGCCGGGCGCACGAAACACGCCGCGCCGCCATCGATCGGGCGTGCCGAGAATTGCGCGGGGATAGTCCTCCCACATCCAGCGCGCGAAATTCCGCCGCGTCCACGGCGTGAGGTCGACCGCTCGAATCGCGGCCCCGGCCACGCGCGGCGAACGCAGCGCGCGCTGGAGCAGTCCCGCGAAGCGCAGGTCGTGTCCCAGCGTTCGGTGCACGAGGCCGGGGTAGTCCGCGCCTGTCGCGATCGCGCCCGCCGCGAGCATTCCGGTCTCGATGGCCTGGGCGATTCCTTCGCCGGTCATCGGGTCGACGACACCCGCGGCGTCGCCGACGAAGTACACCCGAGGCCCGTGCATCAAGCGCGCGGGCGAGTAACGAGTCGGGATCGGCCACGCGTGCACCTGTTCGCACGGCCGCGCCGCGGGACCGAGAATCTCGCGCATGTGCGGACGGGACAACAGATCGGGCCACAACGCCTTCAAGGCGCGACCACTTCGCCCGTCCGAACGCAGCACGCCGTAGCCGACGTTCGCGCGTCCGCCCGGCAGTGGGAACACCCACGCATACCCCGGCAAGAGGTCGCGCTCGAACAGCACCCACAGCCGCTCGTCGGCCACGTCCTCGAAGTACTGGCGGACTGCGTGCCACTCACCGAGGTCGCGCGGCGCGTCCGGCTCCAGCGCGCGCCGCACCGGAGACCAGTGCCCGTCCGCCGCGATCACATACCGCGCTTCCAGGCCGTCGACCTGCACGTGATCGTCGTGGACGACGACCTTCTCGACCTCATGGTTCTCTCGCACCTCGACGCCACGCCCGCGCGCGACCGAGACCAGCACCGCGTCGAGCCGCCGGCGGGGCACGACTGCGCCGTGCACACCGTCGCTGCCCATCGGCAACACGACCTGCCGGCCGCCCGGCGACACGATGACCGTCTCGTGCACCGCCATCGGGGCGAGCGCGTCGTACGAGACGCCGAGTCGCTCGAGGAGACGAAGTGCATTGGCGGTCAGCCCGTCACCGCACGTCTTGTCGCGGGGAAACGTCGCCTTGTCGAGGCACACGACGCGCATGCCCAGGTCGGCCGCGGTGATCGCGGCCGCGGTCCCGGCGGGACCGGCCCCCACGACGACGACGTCGGCCTGTTCCATCGAGAGCGACCGTACCGGCACGGCCCGGGCCCGGGCGCACGTCGGCCCGGGGCCCCTGTTTGCAAGGAAACGGACCGCGACGGTCACTTCCGTTGCGAACCAGAGGGGCACGTTTCGACGCCCGGCGCGGACGGTTGCCAGAATCGCGGGTCTTCCTCGCCCGAACAGGAGTCGTATGAACGTCGTCGTCTGCGTGAAGCAGATCCCCGATCCGGCCGTGCCCGGCTCCCTCGAGGCCGACCACACGCTCAATCGCAGCGGCAAGCTCATCCTCGACGAGTCCGACAGCTACGGCGTCGAGATGGCGCTCCAGCTCGTCGACACCGCCGGCGGCGGCGAGGTCACGCTCGTGTCGATGGCCCCCAACAACGAGGTGTCCGGCCTGCGCACCGCGCTGGCGATGGGCGCCGCGAAGGCGATCCTCGTGTCGGACCCCGCGCTCGAAGGCTCGGACGCCCTCTCGACCGCCAAGGTGCTCGCCAAGTCGGTCGAGCGCGCGGGCGACGTCGATCTCGTCCTCGCGGCGACCGAGTCGTCCGACGGATACACCGGCACGGTCCCCGCGCAAGTTGCGGAGCTGCTCGGCTGGCCCGCGGTGACGTTCGCCAAGCATGTCGAGATCGCCGACGGCAAGGTCAAGGTGCAGCGCCAGACCGAAGCCGGTTACGACATGGTCGAGGCGCCGTTGCCGGCCGTCGTGTCGGTGACGGCCGGCGTCGTGGAGCCGCGCTACCCGTCGTTCAAGGGCATCATGGCGGCCAAGAACAAGCCCGTCGACCAGGTGACCGCGTCCGACCTCGGCCTCGACGCATCGCAGGTCGGTTGGTCCGGCGCGCGTCAGGAGATCACGAACGTCGAGCAGGCGCCCGCGCGCCAGGCCGGAGAGAAGTTCGAAGACGACGGCACCGGCGCCGAAAAAGTCGTCGCGTTCCTCGAGCAGCTGAA
The DNA here is from genome assembly GCA_035631895.1 of Acidimicrobiia bacterium. Taxonomy (GTDB): domain Bacteria; phylum Actinomycetota; class Acidimicrobiia; order IMCC26256; family PALSA-610; genus DASQHW01. The sequence goes on from DASQHW010000585.1 coordinate 3,956, forward strand.
GGTGGTCTGACAACAATGGTCGCGAAAGTTTGGGTCTTCGCCGAAGCGGACGAGGACAAGGTCACGACCGCGACGCTCGAGATGTTGACCAAGGCGCGCGAGGTCGGTGACACGGTCGAGGCGATCTACGCCGGCAAGGGGAACGTGGAGGCGATCGCGACGACCGTCGGTTCGCACGGCGCGACGAAGCTGTACGTCATCGATCCCGGCGACGGCCTCCCCGGTCAGGTCGCGGCGGCGGCGATCGCCGAGCTGGCGGCGGCGGAGAGTCCCGATGCGATCTTGTTCGCGCAGACCTACGACGGCCGGGACGCGATCGCTCGACTGTCGGTCAAGCTCGACAAGCCGGTGCTCACCAACGGCATGTCGCTGTCCGACGACGGCGGCCTCACCTTCGGCACCGCGATCTTCGGCGGTGTCACGCTCGTCGACGCCAAGTTCACCGACGGCGGGCCCGCGCTCATCGCGGTCCGGCCGAAGTCGTTCGCGGCCGAGCCGTCTGGCGGTGGCCCCGCCGAGGTACAGAACGTCGGCACACCGGACGCCGGGCGCGCGGCCGATGCGAAGGTGCTCGACCACCACGTCGAGGAGCAGCAGGGCCCGAAGCTCGAGGAGGCGACCGTGGTCGTGTCGGGCGGCCGGGGCATCGGCTCGGCGGACAATTACGGCCCGCTCGTCGAGGAGCTCGCGAAGCTGCTGAAGGGTGCGTGGGGTGCCTCGCGTGCCATCGTCGACGCCGGATGGGTGCCGTACGCCTTGCAGGTCGGCCAGACCGGCAAGACGGTGAAGCCCAAGGTGTACATCGCGCTCGGCATCTCGGGCGCGACGCAGCACCTCGTCGGCATGAAGAACAGCGACAACATCGTCGCGGTGAACAAGGACAGTGAGGCGCCGATCTTCTCGGTGGCCGACCTCGGCATCGTCGGTGACGTGCACAAGGTCGTGCCGCAGCTCATCGAGCTCCTCAAGTCGAAATAACAGCCACCGCGTCGGCGGCCAGCGGGTACGTTGCGCGCGTGCCCGGTGACGTCGTGCTCGAAGCTCGCGGTCTGGTGAAGGACTACCGCCGTGACCGCGCGGTGGACGGTGTGAGCCTCGTCGTGCACGCAGGCGAGCGCGTTGCGCTCCTCGGGCCGAACGGCGCGGGGAAGACCACGACGTTGCTGATGATCCTCGGCGCGGTTTCCCCGGACCGGGGCGACGTGACGATCTGCGGCTTCGACCTCGCGCACCACCGGAGCCGCGCCGCGGAGCGCGTCGGCTTCGCGGCCGGGTACCTGCCCCTCACGGAGCGGATGCGCGTACGCGAATACCTGAAGCTCTACGCCCAGCTGTACGGGATCGAGGATCCGGCGTCACTGATCGACGAAGGGCTCGACCGGTTCCGGATCACGAATCTCGCCGACGCGATGGGCAACGAGCTGTCGTCCGGCCAACGCACGCTGATCGGCATCGTCCGCGCGACCCTGCATCGGCCGCGTCTGCTCGTTCTCGACGAGCCGACGGCCTCGCTCGACCCCGACGTCGCCCAGCGCGTGCGCAGGGGCCTCCTCGAGCTGTGCGATCGCGACGGCGCCGCGATGTTGATGACGAGTCACGACATGAGCGACGTCGAGCAGGTATGCGAGCGCGTCGTGTTCCTTTCGCACGGTCGCATCGTCGCCGACGGCACCCCCGAGCAGGTCGCGGCCGCGTACGGCCGGGGGGATCTCGAGGGCGTGTTCCTGCACCTCGCCGAACGGCACGAATCGTCCGGCGCACAGCAGAGTGATCACCCATGACCACCACGCCGTCCGTCGCGCAGACGAGCGAGCGGGCCAAGACCTGGCTGCGGATGCGCGCGATCGCGCGGCGGCACGCGTACGTGCTGTGGCGGAGCCCGCACCGCCTGTTCGACGTGACGCTGTGGCCGCTCGTCGACGTGCTGCTGTTCGGTTCGCTCGCGACCTTCGTCGGCACGTCGGGAGCTTCGGGTCCCGCCCGTGCCTCCGCGTATCTCCTCGCCGGCATCGTGCTGTGGCACGTGATCTACCAGTCGCAGATCGCGCTGAGCACCGGGTTCCTGGAGGAGACCTGGACCCGCAACTTGCTGAACATCATGGTCACGCCGCTGCGCGAGATCGAATATGTCGGCGGCGTGGCGCTGTTCGGCATGGTCAAGCTCGCCATGGGCGTCGGCGTGATGGTGCTCGGCGCGCTGGTGTTCTTCTCGTTCGACACCTGGTCGCTCGGGCTCGGGCTGATTCCCGTCGGCGTCGTGCTGCTGATCGTCGGGTGGGCGATCTCGCTGTTGGTGATCGGCCTCGTGCTCCGGTTCGGGACGGGTGCGGAGGCGCTCGCCTGGGGCGTCATGTTCGTGCTGCTGCCCCTGTCGGGCGTCTTCTATCCGACCGATGCCCTGCCCGCGGTGATGCGGCCGGTCGCGCTCGCGCTGCCGACCACCCACGCGTTCACCGCGCTGCGGTCACTCGTCGACCACAAGGGCAACGACTGGGCGCAGCTCACGCTCGCGGCGGTCGGCTCCGTCGTGCTGCTCGGATTGGCCATGTGGTTCCTCGTGGCGATGCTCCGCGTCTTCCGCAAACGCGGCTACATCACGCGCTATACGTGAACACAGGGAGGGGCATGCGACGAGTGCGTGTTGCGCACCCGCACATGCCCCTCGGCACCTGCTCGGGGAGGTCAGGCGGTGGCAGGAACTGCGGTGTTCCAGGTCCGCTTGTCGCTGTACTGGTAGTTCGTGATGAGGCTCACGGCGAGGACCGCGACGCCCGCCACGATGTAGAAGACCGCGAGCCCGCTGTCACTGTCACGGAAGTCGAGCGCGAACGGCGACAGGATCAACAGCGCGGCAGCGAGATAGTCCCCACCGCTGTGCACGGTGAACGGCAGGACCTTCTTCACGCCGAGCGGGTATTTCGTGAGCATGCTCACGAGCAGCACGACGGCGCCGACGACCACACCCACGGCGACGGCTTTCCCGCTCGCGCCGGAAGCAATCGCCACGATGATCAGAGCGAAGCCGACTGCGTAGTCGGCGATGGCGTGGAACCACGCCGGAAGCAAACGCACGAGCGACACGATGATCTCCTTCGTTTCACAGCACTCTTCACGGTCGGACGTTCTTCGGAGCGACCGGCGCGATTGGATGAGTGGAAGAATCGAGCGATGCACATGCCGGAGCTCGTCGATGCCGAACGCCTCGCGGGGTGGATGGACCAGCAGGGGCTCGAGCGCGGCGGCGTGGTCGATGTCGAGCGGATCACGACGGGTCATTCGAACGAGGTCTTCCGCGTCACGCGGGGTGACACCGTGTTCGTCCTGCGGCGGCCGCCCCGCACACCGTTGTCGCCGACCGCGCACGACATGGCACGAGAGTTCCGCGTGTTGCATGCGTTCCACGGCCGTTCGCACGTGCCCGTGCCGCGGCCCGTCGCGCTCTGCACCGACCGCGAGGTGATCGGCGCGCCGTTCTACCTCATGGAGCCGATCGACGGCGTCGTCGTGCGCGAGCGCGTGCCAGCACCGCTCGACCGCGATCCCGGCTCGCCGCGTGCGTGCGCCTTTGCGCTGATGGATGCGCTCGCCGGCATCCATGCGTTCGACTGGGAGCGCGGCGGCCTCGACGGGTTCGGCAAGCCGGACGGCTACCTCGAACGGCAGG
>DASQHW010000586.1:0-1655 GCA_035631895.1 Acidimicrobiia bacterium
GATCCCGACCCATCTGCGGAAACGACGGCCGATGGCCTCCAAGGCGTGTCGTGTTTCTCGGCCATCTCATGCAAGGCCGTGGGCTCGTACCTCAATGGCAGCGGCGTGGGCCGGACCCTCATCGAATCCTGGAACGGCACCGCCTGGTCGGTCTCGCTCAGCCCCAACACCGGGACTGGGTCCAACGACCTTTGGGGTGTGTCGTGTGTCTCGACTACCTCGTGTAAGGCCGTGGGCTCGTACTACGCGGGAGGGTTCGTGTCTCGGACCCTCACCGAGTCGTACGGCTGACCTCCCGGACTCATCGGGCTAACGCATGAACCCCGCCAAGCACGCGATCGCCCGTCGACGACTCGCGCAATCCCGCGGTCGGGCAGGACGTGTCGAAGGGCCAGCACGCCTGCACAAGAACTCCGCCGGTTGCACAGAAGCTCGGGTGTCAGACCCGGTTGTGCAAAGCCGCAACCGGGCGGCCAGAGGCGGGCTCCGCGTCCAATCGGCCGACGCGGGCAGCTTGGCGCGTGCCCTCACTCCGTCAGCGGCGCGGGGCGTTGCGCTCGACCAAGCCGGCGTGGCCGGTGAGCTTCATGCCAGTGAGCGTGCGCTCGGAATGACGCATCCGCCACGCGAGCATGCGCTGCGCGTACTCCAGGACCTTCGGCGCGTACGCCGGGTCGGCTGCCCGGTTGACGAGCTGGCGGGGGTCGTCGTCGATGTCGAAGTAGATCGCGGGGAACGCGTGGTGTCCGGCGAACTGCACGTACTTCCCGTGCTCGTCTCGCAACACGGCCAGTGAGCATTCCTCGAGCGACACGCCGAATGCCTCTTCGAGGTATGTGCTCGCCGGATCGCGCAGATCCAGCTCGAAATGCACCTCGTTGCGCCATGCGTCGACGGTCTCGCCGCGCAACCACGGCGCCAGCGTGCGGCCGTCGCACTGCACCGGCGCGTCGGTGTCCAGCAGCGAGCAGATCGTCGGCAGCACGTCGACGTGCTCGGTCATGACGTCGACGACGCGTCCGGCAGCAGCCACACCCGGTCCGCGGACGACCAGCGGGACGTGGAAGGCAGCGTCGAACCAGCCGATCTTCTCCACGAGCCAGTGATCGCCCAGCAGCTCCCCGTGATCCGAGGTGAAGATCACCAGCGTGTTGCCGGCCTGCCCGCTCTCGTCGAGCCACGCGAACAGCCGTCCGAGCTGATCGTCGACCTCGCTGATCATGCCGTAGTAGGTGGCCTGTAGCTCGCGCTGTTCCCGGTCCTCGGCCGGCGAGGAGATCAGCGGGTGCACGAGCATCACGCCCAGGAGCGGATGCTGGGCGCCTTCTTCGTGCACTGTCGGTGCGCGCACAGGTGCGGGAACCGTCGCCGGGTCGTACATCGTGTCGAAGGGCGCGGGCGCGAGGTACGGCGGGTGTGGGCGCAGGTACGAGAGGTGCGCGAACCAGGGCCTGCCGGCGACCGTCGCATCCTCGGCGAAGTCGAGCACGCGATCGGTCAGGTATGCCGTCTGCGAGTGCGAGGCGTCGTAGCTCGTACGCCATTTGGTGCCGGGCGCGGGCTTGTTGGCGAAGGAGCGCCAATCGTCGGGGACGTCGATCCCGGCCTTGCGCAGCCACGCCGGCCACTCGTCGGGCGAGCCTTCGGGGACGTGG
>DASQHW010000587.1:0-2441 GCA_035631895.1 Acidimicrobiia bacterium
ACGAACTCGTGCGGCACGCCTTCGAGGTTGGCGCGGTTCCCCGCGTAGGTCAGTGCGTCGACGACCACGATGTTGTCGCCCGAGTCGCGGGTCTCGGCCCAATACCGAACGAAATTGGCGCCGATGAAGCCGGCACCGCCGGTGACGAGGAGGTTCATGTGCGCATCGGCCATGCCGGCCGCACCCGCTCGGCGATCTCGGCGCGCTTGGGATTCGCCGAATCGCGCTCCGAGAGCACGGGATTCGTCAGGCCCCAGTCGGCTGGGATCTCCGGATCGTCCCACGCCACGCCGAGCTCGTCGGCCGCGTTGTAGTAGCCGTCGACGAGATAGGTGATCGTCGCGTCGGTGAGCGACGCGAAGCCGTGCGCGACACCCGGAGGAATGAAGACCCCGGGGTGCTTGTCGCCGCCGAGATCGAAGGTCTCGGTGGCCCGTTCGGTCGGGCTTCCCGTGCGCAGGTCGTGCAGCACGACCCGAGCCTGCCCGAACGGCACGTACCAGTAGTCGGCCTGGTGGAGGTGGAAATGGAGCCCGACGATCGCGCCGGCCCTGCGGTCCGCGCGGTTCGCCTGGATCATCTCGCGCGCGCCCGGAATCCACTCGCGCCGGAACGTCTCGACGAACAGTCCGCGCACATCACCGTGCACTGCAGGTTGCACGTGGTACACGCCCGCGATCGTGCTGCTCTCGTTGACCTTCGCCATCCGCTACTCCAGGTCCGCGCGTGAGTGATCGCCGAGCATGAGACGGGTTGCCTTCGGTCGTTCCCCGGTGCGGGTGACCTCGACCTCCCGGCCGATGAGTGAGTCCTGGCAGCGGTGCACGCCCAGGATGCGGCTCCGTTCGAGCACGACTGAGTGCTCGATCTCGGCGTCGCGCAGCTCGCATTCCGCGCCGATAGAGGTGTACGGACCGACATAGGTGTCGACGAGCACCGTGCCGGCACCGATGATCGCCGGGCCGCGCACCACCGAGTTCTCGAGACGGGCACCGACCTCGATGATCACGCGCCCTTCGACCCGTGACCGTTCGTCGACGGTGCCGTCGATACGCGCGGCGATGGTGTCGAGCACGAGCCGGTTGCAGTGCAACAGCGGGTCTTTCTTGCCGGTGTCGATCCACCATCCCTGCAGGATCTCGTGCGCGATCTCGTGGCCCTGGTCGAGCAGCCACTGGATCGCGTCGGTGATCTCCAGCTCGCCGCGGGCCGACGGTTGGATCGCGCGCACCGCCTCGTGCACGTGCTTGTCGAAGAGGTAGACGCCTGCCAGCGCGAGGTCCGACGGTGGATCGGCGGGCTTCTCGACGAGGCGAACGACGCGGCCCTGTCCGTCGAGCGCAACCACTCCGAACTGACGTGGATCATCGACGTGCGCGAGCAGGATCTGCGCGACGGGCGGACGCACGCCGGAATCGTGGAGCTCCGGCGGACGATTGCGCTTCTCCTCGAAGCGATCGACGATCGTCTTCAAGTCCTGTTGCAGCATGTTGTCGCCGAGGTAGACGACGAAGTCGTCATCGCCGAGGAACGCATGCGCGATCCGCACGCAGTGGGCAAGGCCGAGCGGCGCCTCCTGCGGGATGTACTCGACCTGGACCCCGAGGCGTGAGCCGTCGCCGAGCGCCGCCTCGATCTCGAGGCCGGTGTCGTCGGTGCTGACGATGACGCCGACGTCCTTGATGCCGGCCGCCGCGAGCTGTTCGACGACGTAGAACAGGATCGGCTTGTTCGCGATCGGCACCAGCTGCTTCGCGCTGGTGTGTGTGATCGGCCGGAGGCGCGTTCCAGCCCCGCCGGCGAGGATCAGCCCTTTCATCGGCGGTCATGGTAGCCGGGCCCGCGGGACGGTGGCCTATCGTCGCGAGGTGGCCGATGACCTGGCGCGTGCCGACGGATGCGATCTCTGCGAAGCCGCGCGCATCACCCCGTGGTTCCACGAAGATGACATCTGCTGGATCGCGGAGTGCGAGATCTGCGCGGTGCCGATGGTCGTGTGGCGCGGGCACGGCGTCGATCCCCCGGAAGCGCACCTGGCGCACATGCACGAACGGCTCGCGTCGGTGGTCGTCGAGTACTTCGAATTCGAGCACTACGTCGACGACAACATGCGCAACATCCCCGACCACTATCACGCGCACGCGAGGCCCAAGGGCGGCTTCTTCGGTCATGGGCTCAAGAGACGCCGATGACCGCGAGGGCGATCACGCCGCGCGTGCCATCGTCGACGCTGCGCCTTCGCACCAATGGTCAGCGACCGACGTGGGCGGTCGGTGAACGACCATTGGTCGGTTTGGAATCGATCTCGGACTGACCCGGCGCGACGCGTGCCTACGGACGCGCGCCTACGCGCGAACGAGCACCGCCGTGTCGGCACTCACACGACCCAGCACAGGCGCGTCACCGAACGCCGCGACGGTGCCGTCGCGTGCGGTCATCCA
>DASQHW010000588.1:0-4754 GCA_035631895.1 Acidimicrobiia bacterium
TCGGTATCAGCGGGTCGACGACCCGGATCCGGTTGAGATCGTCGCCGCCGCGTTCGAGCTCGCGCCATCCGGCATGGCCACCTTTTACGAGGTAGTCGAGGAGAACGGCATGACGCTGCGCCGTCAGGTCGATACGCGACACGTGCGCGGCGCGGGCGGTGAGATCGAGGAACTGCCGGAAACGGCACTTCGACACCAGCACGATCTCTCCCACGAGGCGGAGGTCGACGCGGACGAGATCGTCTTGCGGTTGGAGGGACTCGTGCAAGCCCGGCGCCGTTCGGCTTGACGGACGCGCACGCGACCGAGGGGCCGCGACCAGCGCTCATGACGAGAGCGGACGACGTTCACCAGGCCGAGTACGTCGTCGCAGTCGTGACATACGACACAGCATCGGACAATGCCTGAACGCACAAGCCGAAGCCGCCGAGAAACACACGTCGTGCACCATCGCCTCAGGGTCGAGCCCACTCGCGGTGGCTTCTCGGATCACCGGTCATGGCAACACGCAGAGAACTCGAAGACTCCATCCGCCGCATCAACGAGATCATTGTCGACCTGATGCTGTTCAGACCGGTAACGACCAAGATTCCCACTCCCGATTCTCGGCTTCGTCGCATCATTCAGGCCGTTCGTGCTCCCGTACGACGCGAGGACGAGTCGGAGCGACAAGGGTCAACCGAGGAGTCGCCCGACTAGAGACGGGCCTCGCGGCCATGCGCGCCGGCGGATAGCCGCGCGGTCAGCGGCGGAATGATCATGGCCGCGGCAATGACATGGGCAACTACCAGCACGACCTTCGTGGCGGTCTCGGTGTGCGCGGCGAAGAACGGTGCCAGCTCGGACAACGCCGTGTACACGAGTGCCCCGAGAGCGAAGGCGCGCGCAGGGCGCCGGCTCCAGCGGAACAACGCGGCCGCCAGGAGGATGCCGAGCGCCGCGTTCATCACGACCGCCATGAACAAGCCTCCCACCGGGATGTACTTGGCAGCATGTGCCCCAGGGTCTGCAGCTCGCATCGGGATGCCGGCCACCCGGGCGGCGAGACCGAACAGTTCCGTCGCTGCCGCGCCTGCGAGGGTCGCGACGGCGCCTACCCGCAATACGGGGAAACGCCCAACCGCGGCGTTCGGTTGGGTCGGGATGGTGATCGCGGCCATCGGAGCCTCCTCGTCGTCGGATACGACGGTCACGACCTCTCGAGGGCCGCAAACTCATCGCAGGGCCGGGAATCGTCGCAGCCCGGACGACGGGCACCAACAGGCACCACGTCCATACAGTCGTCCTGCCGAACAGCCGCGCCGAGGGATGAGTTTCGGATGAGCGGATCGTCTACATCTGCATGAGCGAGATCGCCGAGCGCTACGCGCGTATCACCGGCCAGTTCACCGACCGAGTCCGTGCCGTCCCGGCGAGTGCGTGGGACAACGCTTCGCCGTGCGAGGGCTGGACGGCCCGTGACATCGTCGGGCATCTCACAGAGTGGATCCCGGGCTTCTTCGGTGCACAGGGCCTCCGGTTCCCGGAGGTGCCGTCCATCGAGGACGACCCGGTCGCCGCATGGGAGACCGTTCGAACCACGATCGCCGCGGCACTGGCCGATCCGGCACTGGCTGACCGGCCGGTCGAGACACCGTTCGGCACACAGTCGCTGGCCGCGACGGTGGACATGATTGTCACCGGCGACGTCTTCACCCACACATGGGACCTCGCCCGCGCCACCGGCCAGGATGAGACGCTCGATGGCGAGCAGCTCCAACGCATGATCGCTTCGATGGGCAGCATGCCGGAAGAGGCGCTGCGCGCCGACGGCATGTTCGGGCCGCCCATCGACGTGCCTCACGACGCCGACGACCAAACGCGGTTCCTGGCCTACGTCGGACGCCGGGCGTAGCCCACCAGCGTGCGACCGCGCGAAGCGACACTCCGCCGCCGACAGAACAACGGTTCACCTGGCACGACTGCGGGCACGGCCCTCAACGGCCAACCACCCATGAGCCGCATCAACAACCAATCAGGCGACCGTATCCGGTCTAGCGGTGTTCGTGCGGGGAGGCTTTCTGTGTCGTGATGACCTCGGTCAGCGCGGCGATCGCCTGGACGACGCGATCGGTTTGCAGTTGCTGGTCGGCGACGATGCGAGCCAACCAGAAGCGTAGAAGCCGCGCCGCTGAGTAACGCGCGAAGAGCGCGGCACCCAGGACGACGAGCGCAACGCCGAATATGCCGCCTGACACAACGTACGGGATCTCTTGGTACACGTATTTGGTGCCCGACGCGCCATACCAGCCGAGGCCGATTGCTGCGAAACCTGCGAGCACGATCACTGTGCCCGCGGCGTACAACCGGCGCTCGCGGCGTACGGTCTGACTGGGGATCTGCAGCGCATACACGGCTGCGAGGAACTCTTCGGCGCGATCCGACATGCTGTTCGGGTCTCCCCCGCGAACCGGCGACGACACGGTTTGATCGCTCATGGATCCGCTCCCAAATAGGCTGACGACAGTTCCGGTTGGATCTCTGACGGGACGCCGCGGGCGACGACCCTGCCCTGCGCCATCACGACCGCGACATCGGCCATCCCCAGCACTATGTGGGCGAACTGTTCGACGGCGAGAATGGAAACGCCCGCTCGTGCTATCTCGCCGATCAGTCCGTACAGTTCTTCAACGACGAGTGGTGCGAGACCCATCGAGATCTCGTCGAGCAACAGCACGGCCGGGTCGGTCACGATCGAGCGCGCAATTGCGAGCATCCGCTGTTCGCCACCCGACAACGTGCCGGCGAGCTGCGAACGGCGCTCCTTGAGTCGTGGGAAAAATGCGTACGCGTGCTCCTCGATCCGCGCCAGTGGGGGTCCCGCGTACGTGATCATTACGAGGTTCTCGCGAACCGTCAGGTTTGGGAAGATGCCGCGACCCTCAGGCAATGTGCACATGCCGATGCGTGACAGCGCGTCGCCGGCCGCCCCATTGATATGACGCCCACCGAGATGGATGCAACCCTTGCTCGGCTTCAGCTGCCCGCTCGCGACTTTGAGTGCTGTGCTCTTGCCTGCGCCATTGCGTCCGAGGAGCGCGAGGACCTCGCCGTATCCGAGCGCGAGGCTGATCCCGTGCAGAACCTCGATCTTGTTGTATGTGGCGCTGACGTTGCGCAGTTCGAGGACCGGCATGGCGTTCACGTCGTCGCGCTCGCGCAGTCGGGCCGGGACGCGACTTGCGCCTTTGGATCCGTCGCCGAGGTATGCCTCGAGCACGACGTCGTTGTGTCGGATGTCTTCGGGCGGGCCCACCGCGATCAACGTCCCGTAGTCGATCACATGAACCGACGCGCAAACATCCATCACGAGGCCGATGTCGTGGTCGACGAGCAGTACCGCGATCTGCTCTGCGGCGAGCGAGCGCAACAGCTTCGCGAAGGTGATCGTCTCGTGCTCACTGAGGCCGGACGCGGGTTCGTCGAGGAGCAGAAGCCGGGGCCGCGCCGCGAGCGCGCGACCGAGCTCGCAGAGCCGGGCGAGACCGGTCGGGAGTGTGTCGGCGCGCTCATCGGCAACGGCGCGGAGTCCGACTCGCTCCAGGATCGCGTCGGCGTCACGACCGGGGTCGGCATGGAGGTCATGCGCCCAGCGGCGCCGGATCTCTGCCGCGACGCGAATGTTGTCGCGGGTGGTGAGGCCCCCGAAGATCTCAAGCCGCTGGAACGTGCGCGCGATACCGAGACGCGCCCGCCGGTAGGGCGTCTGGCGGGTGATGTCGCGGCCGTCGAGGATCAGCGTGCCGGTGTTCAGGTGTTGCAGACCCGTGATCGCGTTGAAGATCGTGGTCTTGCCGGCGCCGTTCGGGCCGATCAGGCCGGTGATGACACCGTGATCGACGTCGAGGTCGACGTCGGTCACTGCGTTGTGACCACCGAAGCTCACCGTGAGGGCGCGGGCCTCAAACAGAGCCACTGCAGTCCTGCCGGGCGAAGCCTAATTCTTGTTCGAGCGCCCGCAGCTCCGCGGGCGTCACGCGGGAGCGCAGGCCGACGAGTTCGGGAACGAGTGGCGGTGGCGTGTCAGCGCGCGCGATCTCCCGGCGCGCACCGATCCGACTGCGCACGTCGTGAAGCGCGAGGCGGATATCGCTGGCGATGCCGCCAGGGTTGCGCGCCAAGGTGATGCCGGCGAGACCGGGCAACAGGATCATCAGATTCTTCAGCGACGGATAGTCGGCCGCGATTTGCGGCATCGCGACCAGCGACAGAGCGCCGATCATGGCGCCCGACGCCGCAGTGATCCCGCCGACGACGGCGAGCAACAGCACCGGGAGGGCCGAGAGCGTTCCCGAGAGCAGGCTGAAGTCGTCCTTGCCGACGGTACCCTTCCATCCCGCCAACAAGAACCCGCCGATGCCTGCGATCGCGGCGGCGAGCGCGAACACCTGCACCTTTGTGCGCGTGAGATCGAGCCCAAGGGTGGTGCACGCGGCGGCGCTGTCCTTCATTGCTTCGAGCCGGCGGCCGAACTCGCCGTGCCGCAACACGAGCACGAACCACGCGAGCAGCACGAACACGACGGCGATCGCCACGAAATACGCGTGATCACTCGCGATCGGGCTCCACCGCGCGATCGTCTTGCTGTCGGTCGCGAAGCCGGTGATCTGCCCGAGTACGTTCTGCTCGACGACCAGGGCGAATGCCATGGTGCCGAGCGCGAGGTAGAGGTCGCGCAGCCGCAAGCACGGCACTGCGATCACCGCGCCGATGAG
>DASQHW010000589.1:0-1924 GCA_035631895.1 Acidimicrobiia bacterium
GACTCCATCGCCGGTGACCGCCACATGTCCGGGTGCTCGGCCACGAGCACCGGGTCGGTCCCGTAACACCACCCTCGCAGGTAGACGCGCCGATCGGGCGGGACGCCGAGCGCATCGGCGCGTTCGTGCGTCGAGACGACGAGCGCGGCCGCCATGTCGACATCCATGACTGCGACCGCATACTTCGTGTACGGGTACCCGACCATGCGGTTCTCCGGGGTCGCCGTCATGATCTCCACCGGATCCCGCGCGACACGGAACCACGCGTGCGGGTTCTCCGCGGCGATGTTCGTCATCGGTGCCAACATCCGGCCGATGTCGTCCCGATACGTGTCGAGGCGCACACCTGCGTGTGCGCGTCGCGCGTTGTCGAACACCGCGAAGGTGAGCCACGCCTGGAACACCTCGTGCGCGATCTCCGCCGGGTCGGGCGGTGACTCCCACGGGAAGGGCCGCTTGTCCGCCGGTTTGAACGAATAGGGATAGCGGTCGCCCCGTTTCTTGCACAAGCGCTGGGTGGCGAGCGCCTCGGCGCTCGTCACGAGCGCAATGTCGAGCTCGCCCGCAAGCATCCGCTCGGCGGTGGCGTTCACCAGCTGCTGGGTCGTGGTGCCGCCGATGCCGGAGTAGTACCGATGCCGCGGGGCGCTCCCGAGCCGGTCTGCCAGGCGAGCGACAGCGTCGTCGTACTGCCACGTCTGGCAGTACACGATCTGGACGCTGTCGAGCTGTTGCAGGACCTCCGGACGCGTCGTGTCGGCCGCGGCGGCACGGGCGACCTCTTCCCACATCGCGAGCGGCTCGGGCGCACCCTCCGGGCCGACCTCGTCCGGATGCCACGTCCGCGCCCCAACCCCGATGATGCACGGCGTACGCGGATCGACGGTGCTCATGCCGGGCGCACGCCGATGCTCACCGCGCCTGCCATACCGGGGGCCGCTTCTCCGCGAAGGCCCGGGGTCCTTCCTTGGCATCCTCGGTCTGGAAGATGTAGCTCGAGAGCTTCGATTCCTTCTCGAACGGCGTGCGCAGCTCTTTGCCGAGGCGCTCGAGGATGTCCGCGGCGGCCGACATGTCTGCGCCGTCGGCGACAGCGTTGCGCAGCTCGCGCACCGCCGCCCGCAGCTGCTTGGTGACGTCTTCGTCGAAGTAGAGCCCTTGGAGCGCGCTCTGCTTCGTCGCCTGTACGGCAAGCGGGGCGTTCGCAATGATCCGCTGCGCGTACTCGCGCGCGGCGTCGAGCAACTGCTCCCGGGGCACGATTGCGTTCAGCAGGCCCATCTCGAGCGCGCGTTGGGCAGGCACGAGGTCGGCGCACAGCAGGAACTCCATCGCCTGCGGCCATGGAATCTGGCGTGGCAGACGGACCGTCGTGCCGCCTCCGGCGAACAGGCCGCGCTTGGGCTCCATGACCGCGAACTTCGCCTCGGGACACGCGACCCTGATGTCGCACCCGCCGAGCATCTCCATGCCGCCCGCGGTGCAGAAGCCGTTCACGGCCGCAATCACGGGCTTGTAGAGCGGCCAGTTCCGGAGCACGGAACGCGTGCCGTCGTCGAGTCGGTACCCGTTCAGCTCGGTGAGGCCCTTCTCGGCGATCTCCTTCTGGAATCTCGTGATCTCCGGCACGTATTTCTTGAGGTCGGCGCCCGCGAAGAATGCTTCGCCGACCCCGGTCACGATCGCGACCCACGCCCGGTCGTCGGCGGCAAACCGTTCCCAAGCTTCGCGGAGAAGCTTGAAATGCTCCATGTCCGCCGCGTTGCGCGCCTCCGGACGGTCGATCGTGATGACGACGACGTGCTCGGAGTCCTGTTCGAAATGAATGGGCATGCAACCTCCGGACCTGACGTGTGCGTCAGCGACGTGCGAGGATACGCGGTCCACAGGTGCGGACGTGGAGCGAGGGTTGCTGACGTGACGG
>DASQHW010000590.1:0-4306 GCA_035631895.1 Acidimicrobiia bacterium
ACCGGCGTGACGCGCCTGCGCGCCATGGCTTCGGAGGGCGTGCTCGCCTATCCGATCATCGCCGTGAACGACGCGCTCACGAAGCACTTCTTCGACAACCGCTACGGCACCGGCCAGTCGGCGATCGACGGCGTCATCCGCGCCACGAACCTGCTGCTCGCCGGCAAGACCGCGGTCGTCGCGGGCTACGGCTGGGTGGGCCGGGGCATCGCCTCGCGGCTGCGCGGCATGGGGGCGATCACGATCGTCTGCGAGGTCGACCCGTTCCGCGCGCTCGAGGCGGCGATGGACGGCTTCGAGGTCACCACGATCGTCGACGCGGCGTCCCGTGGTGATCTGTTCATCACCGCGACCGGCAACGTGAACGTCATCGGCAAGGACGCGCTCGCGAAGCTGAAGGACGGCGCGATCGTCGCGAACGCCGGCCACTTCAACGACGAGATCGACCTCACCACGCTGAAGTCGCTCACCGCCGGCTGCCGGGAGCTGCGTCCGTTCGTGAACGAATACCGCCTGCGCGACGGCCGCAGCGTCGTCGTGCTCGCCGACGGGCGCCTGGTGAACCTCGCCGCGGCGGAGGGCCATCCGCCCGCGGTCATGGACATGTCGTTCGCGAACCAGGCGCTCTCCGTGGAGTACATGGTGAAGAACGCCAAGGACCTCGCGCCGCAGGTCTACCCTGTGCCGCGCGAGCTGGACGAGGAGATCGCCCGACGCAAGCTCGCGGCGATGGACATGCAGATCGACGAGATGAGCGCCGAGCAGAAGGCGTACGCGAGCTCGTGGAAGGCGGGTACGTAATGACTAGCAGCTTCATGTCAGCCGACAGCATCCTTTTCACCAGCGAGTCGGTGACCGAGGGACATCCGGACAAGCTCTGCGATCAGATCTCCGACGCGATGCTCGACGAGTGCCTGAAGCAGGATCCGAACTCGCGTGTCGCGTGCGAGACCGCGACCACGACCGGCACAATCCTGGTCTGCGGCGAGATTACGACCCGGGCCTGGGTCGACGTGCCCTCGATGGTGCGCGGCGTGGTGAGGGACATCGGCTACACCGACGCCGAGTACGGCTTCGACTACCAGTCCTGCGGCATCCTCACCGCGATTAAGGAGCAGTCGCGCGAGATCGCGCAGGGCGTGGACGACGCGCATGAGGGACGTTCAGGCCAGGACCCGCACGAGCTCGGCGCCGGCGACCAGGGGATGATGTTCGGCTTCGCGGTCAGGGAGACCGAGGAGCTCATGCCGCTTCCGATCACGCTCGCGCACGCGGTCTCCCGTGGGCTCGCGGAGGCGCGCCGCAAGGGCACGATCCCGTACCTGCGTCCCGACGGGAAGTCCCAGATCACCGTCGAGTACTCGCGCGGCGTGCCCCGGCGCGTGCACACCGTCGTCGTCGCGGCGCAGCACGACCCCGGCGTGACGCAGCAGCGCATCGAGGCCGACATCAAAGAGGTCGTGGTGAAGGCCGCGATCCCGGCGAAGTGGCTCGATGCGAACACGCTCTATCGCGTCAACGGCACCGGCGCGTTCACGATCGGCGGTCCGATGGGCGACGCCGGTCTCACCGGTCGCAAGATCATCGTCGACACGTACGGCGGTTACGCGCCACACGGCGGTGGCGCGTTCAGCGGCAAGGATCCGACGAAGGTCGACCGCTCGGCCGCATATGCGGCGCGCTACGTCGCGAAGAACGTCGTGGCCGCCGGGCTCGCGGATCGCGTGCAGATCCAGCTCGCGTATGTCATCGGATGGGCGCGGCCGATCTCGCTGAACGTCGAGACGTTCGGCACCGGTCACATCGCGGACGAGAAGATCCGCGCGCTCATCGACGAGCACTTCGATTTCCGACCCGGCGCGATCATCGAGCGGTTCCAGCTGCGGCGGCCGATCTACCGACAGACGGCTTCGTATGGCCACTTCGGCCGGCCGGACCTCGACCTGCCGTGGGAGAAGGTGGACCTCGCCCCGGCGCTGGCCCGCGCGGTCGGCGCAAAGGCAGCGCTCGCCTAGCAGCCTGCCCACTAGCGGGCGGGCGCACGTCTTGCATGCACGCCATCGGGAGCTTTCTCCGTGAAAGGAGCGCACTTGATGGTGGACAGGAAAGTCGTCGCGCAGAGCCCGGCCACGTCGTGGGGTTCGGTGCTGGGCGGTTGGGTCGCGACGATCGGTGCATCCGTGATCTTCGCGCCACTCGTGGCCGGCCTCATGGCGGCGACGGGTAGTGGGCAGGACGATCTCGCCGCGGCGGTGCCGGTGGTGGGCGGCCTGCTCCTCTCGTATCTCGTGGGTGGCTACGTCGCCGGCCGGATGGCGGGCTATCGCACGAGTTGGCACGGCATGATGACCGCGTTCTTCTCGCTCTTCATCGTTCTGCTCGTTCTCCTTGTGGGCGCGCTCGCTGACCGCGGCGTCTTCGCGGCATCGGGCATCCGCTCGCTCGGAGATCTCGTTCCGGGCATGCGCGATCTCAACGTCGACAGCTTCGGCAACGCGTTGTCGTTCGGCGCGATCCTCGGTTGCCTCGCCGCGATCTTCGGCGGTTGGCTCGGCGGCCTGCTGGCGCCGTCGCACGCCGTCGTCGCACCGGTCGTTGAGCCGCGTGCCGCAACGGCGCCCGCGGTGGTCCAGCGGCGCGAGACCATGCGCGAACGCACTCGCCTCGTGCCCAGCTTCGGGCGCAAGGGCGGCGAGCGCGTGGAGAAGGATGTCGTACAGGACGAGGTGCACACCTCACGCGTCGATCGCCCGTAAACCCCAGCACTTTCGTCCGATGACCGAGGAGCGGTCCCGCGAGGGACCGCTCCTTTCATTCGGCGAGAAGGTGAACTTGCACGCCTATACGGACGTATGCTCCCTGAATCCTGCTGAGGCGGGAGCACCCGCCCAGCGGTTACGCGGGAGGGGCAAACATGCGTCCAGTGCGCATTCCGATCCTTGCCGTACTCGTCGCGCTTGCCGTCGTGGCCGGCGCATGCGCGCCGGCGAGCAGCGGCCCAAGCGCGACGTCCTCGGGTGGCGGTGCGGCCACCGCGTCGGCGGCGCCGAAGGCCAACTACGGCGGCACGATCACCTTCGCGCTCGAGAACGACGTCAGCAACCTCGACCCGATGCTCTCCGGCCTGTTCGTCGACCGGAACATCCACTACGCGATGTACGACTCGCTGGTGCGCGTCGACCCGAAGGGCAACATCATCCCCTGGCTCGCCGAGAAGTGGACGACGTCGGCTGACGGAAAGACCGTCACGTTCAACCTCCGTCAGGGCGTGAAGTACCACGACGGCTCGCCCTTCGACGCCGCCTCGGTGAAGTGGAACATCGAGCGGTACATCAACACGAAGGGCTCGCTCCGCACGGCGGACCTCGCGTCCGTCGCGAGCGTCGAGGTCGTCGACACGAACACCGTGAAGTTCAACCTGAAGTCCGCCTTCTCGCCGCTCCTCGGAGCGCTCGTCGACCGCGCGGGCATGATGGTCTCGCAGAAGGTCGTCGAGGCGATGGGCGCCGACTTCACCCTGAAGCCGTTCAACGCTGGCACCGGGCCGTTCATGCTCACCGAGGCCGTGAAGAACGACCACTACACGCTGGTCAAGAACCCGAACTGGTGGGGCAAGGACGCCGCGGGGAACCAGCTCCCGTACCTCGACAAGATCATCGTGAAGCCGATCACCGAGGCCGACGTGCGCCTCACGAACCTGCGCACCGGCCAGGCGCAGATCCTCAATAACGTGACCGGCAAGGACGTGCCTTCGGTGAAGGCCGACCCGACGATGACGTACCAGGAGGTCGGGTCGTTCTCGTGGAACAGCCTCGTGCCGAACGAGGCGCCTGGCTTCCTCTTCAGCGACCACCGTCTCGTGAAGGCCGTCGCGATGGCGCTCGATCGAGACGAAATTTTGACGAAGGGACCGTCGCAGGGCGTCGGCCTCGTCGGCTGGGGTCCCATCTCGCCGGCGCACTTCGCGTACGACCCGAACTTCAAGCCGTGGCCGAAGGCCGACCCGGAGGGCGCGAAGGCGCTCGTGGCGCAGGCCCTTGGCCCGGGCAAGAAGCTGCAGTTCGAGCTGCTCGTCCCGTCGGGAGACGCGGCGACGCTGCAGGCCGCGCAGCTCATCCAGGCGGAGCTCGCGAAGGCCGACATCCAGATGGATCTCAAGACGCAGCTCTTCAACGACATCGTCACGCTGCAGCAGCAGCACAAGCACCTCGGCATGACCTTCGTCGGCTGGTCCGGTCGTCTCGACCCTGATGGCAACACCTACGACTTCGTCGTGACCGGCTCGCCGAACAACGACTCGTCGTAC
>DASQHW010000591.1:0-5479 GCA_035631895.1 Acidimicrobiia bacterium
AGGCGCGCGCACCACAACAGCAAGGTGGCTTTCATCGCGTGCTCGCGTGCTCCGCTTCGTGCCGTCAACGGTTGAGGACGTATCCTACGAATCTTCATGCGGGACATCGGGCTTGTTGCAGGAATGGCAACCGCGATCGGAAGCCTGCCGCATCGAGACTCGCGCGGCGCCGCTTCGCTCGTCCTCAGTTGCGTGCCGGATCTTCCCGCGGCGCCGCAGCTCCCGCAGCGCACCCCGCTGGAAGGCATGATCTCGCCATGGGCGAGCGCGGTGCCCGGTGTCGTCATACATGCAGATGGCACGATCTCGCTCGCTGGAGGCGTCGAGATCGAGGCGGACGGGCCGCTGGATCCGGTCTTCAGCTCCGACATGCACGGTTCGCTGCTCACGTTCCTCGACGTGGCGGCGGCCCATTCTCCACGGTTGCGCCGGGTGAAGGTGCAACTGACGGGCCCGTTGACGCTCGGGGTTGCGTTCGTCGACGCGGGAATGTCAGCCGCGATCGCGTTCCCTCTCGCGGCGCGTGTTGCGCGCGTGTGGTCGTCCGCGATCGAGGACATGGTGGCACGCGTGCTTCCCGGCACCCGCCTCGTCCTGTTCTTCGACGAGCCCTCCCTGGTGTGCTGGCGGAGCTCCGAGGGGCCGATCGACCGCGAGACCGCGATCGATCTCCTGTCGAGCGCGCTCGCCGCGACGCACGCGATCACGGGCGTGCACGTCTGCGGGAACGGCGAGGTGCGACTTGCGCTCGATGCCGGCCCGCACGTCGTGCACGTCGACGTCGATTCGATCGACCTCGACGACGCGGTCTCCTTCTCGCGGTTCCTCGACGGGGGCGGCTGGTTCTGTTGGGGCGCCATTCCGACTCACCGGCCCGTCGGCGAGAACGCGCTGCCGTTGTGGAAGGGCCTTCTCGACACATGGTGCGAGCTCACGCGCCGCGGCTGCGACCCCGCGCGCCTGCGCACGCAGGCATTGGTCGCGCCGGCGTGCGGGCTCGCCGGCCACGGCGAGAGCCAGGCGGCGCACGCGATGCTGCTCGCGCGCGAGATCGGCGGACGCGTGCACGGGCATGCGGCCGCGTGCAAGCTCGCGGTCGGGGCGTAGCAAGAGCCGGCGCAGCCCCTCGGTAGCCTGCGGGCGATGGCTGCCAAGCCTCCCGCCGAAGCCGTCGAACGGGTCGAGGCGCTCCGCGAGCTCATCGAGTACCACAACGAGCGCTACTTCGTCTTCGACGAGCCCGAGATCGCCGACGCGGAATTCGACGCGCTCGTGCGGGAGCTCCGGGAGCTGGAGGCCGAGCACCCGTCGCTCGCCGTCGCCGATTCGCCCACGCTCCGTCCCGGGGGCCGCCCTGCGTCCACCTTCGCGCCGGTTCGGCACCGCGTGCCGATGCTGTCGCTCGACAACGCGTTCTCGAGAGACGAGCTGCTGGCGTGGGGAACGCGGGTCGAACGGCTCGTCCCGAACGCCGTGCGTTTCGTCGCCGAGCCCAAGCTCGACGGGCTCGCCGTGTCGCTGCTGTACGAAGACGGTCGGTTCACGGTCGGCGCGACACGTGGTGACGGCGTCACGGGTGAGGACGTCACCGAGAACCTCCGCACCATCGCGCAAATCCCCGAGAAGCTGAAGGGAAAGAACGTCCCTCGCCTGCTGGAGGTGCGGGGTGAGGTCTTCATGCCGCTCGCAGCCTTCGAAGCGCTGAACCGGCGTCAGGGCGAAGCCGGTGAACGACTGTTCACCAACGCACGGAACGCGGCCGCGGGCAGCCTCCGCCAGAAGGATCCGGGCATCACCGCGACACGCGATCTCGCCTTCTTCTCGTATCACATCGGCGCGCGGGAAGGCGGCCCGCGGCTGCGTACGCACGAACAGACACTCGCGTGGCTCGGGGAGCTCGGCTTCCCGGTGAATCCGCACATCGAGGCGTTCGACAGCCTCGACGCCGTGCACGAGTTCGCGCGGCGGATGGAGGCGAGCCGCCACTCACTCGGCTACGACATCGACGGTGTCGTCGTGAAGGTCGACGACCTGGGTCAGCGCGAGGAGATGGGATTCACCTCGCGCGCGCCGCGGTGGGCGATCGCGTTGAAGTTCCCGCCCGAGGAGAAGACCACGGTGTTGCGCGGCATCATGGTGTCGATCGGCCGCACCGGCCGTGCGACACCGTTCGCGCAGCTCGAGCCGGTGTTCGTCGGCGGCGCGAATGTCGGCCTCGCGACCTTGCACAACGAGGACGATGTGAAGCGCAAGGATGTTCGACCGGGCGACACGGTGATCGTGCGCCGCGCCGGCGATGTGATCCCCGAAGTCGTCGGGCCGGTGCTCGCCAAGCGTCCGCCGAAGACGAAGCCGTGGAAGTTCCCCGCCAAGTGCCCGGAATGCGGCCAGCCCCTCGTGCGGGTCGAGGGCGAGGCAAACCACCATTGCGTCAACGTCGATTGCCCCGCACAGCGTGTGCAACGGCTCGTGCACTGGGCGAGCCGGGGCGCCCTCGACATCGAAGGACTGGGTGAGGAGCGCGTGCGGCAGTTCGTCGACGCGAAGCTCCTGGAGGACGCGGCGGACGTCTACGCGCTGACGGTCGACAAGCTCGTGCCGCTGGAGCGGATCGGCGAACGCTCGGCGCAGTTGCTCGTCGACGCGATCGACGGTTCGAAGACGCGACCGCTCTGGCGTGTGCTGGTCGGTCTCGGCATCAATCACGTGGGGCCGACGGCGGCCCAGGCGCTGTCACGCGCGTTTCCCGACCTCGACGCGATCATGGCGGCGAGCGTCGACGAGCTGATCGCGGTCGAGGGTGTCGGGCCGACGATCGCGCAGAGCATTCAGCAGTGGTTCTCGATCGATCGCAATCGCCGCCTGCTGCAGCGCCTCGCCGCGGCGGGCGTCAACTTCGAAGGCGAAGCGGCGCCGGTCGTGTCGGAGCGCGACGCGACGCTTGCAGGGATGACGTTCGTGCTGACCGGGACGCTGGATGGCCACACTCGTGACGAGGCGGCAGCGGAGATCGCGGCGCGCGGCGGAAAGGTGACCGGCAGCGTGTCGAAGAAGACGAGCTACGTCGTCGCCGGTGACAGCCCGGGCTCGAAGCTCGCCAAAGCCGAGCAGGTCGGTGTCACGATCCTCGACGAAGCCGCGTTCGACCGGCTGCTCGAAGAGGGACCGTAGGACGCTCGCGCGCGCCCGTGGCGCTCACTCCGCTCGGGCTCGGCGCTCAACCGACGTTGAAGGCCCAGCTGTAGCTCGCGAGCTTCCCCTGTGCCTTTGCGGCTTCGGGCGTCGCGATCGCACGCGGCCACCATTGGACGACCGCGTTGTGCGCGCCCTTCGGCAGCTCGCCGAACTCCTTGCCCGGCCCGGGTTCGAAGTAGTACTCGCCGAGGCCCGGATCGCCGGTCGTCTGGTCCTGTGGGATCAGGTGGTTGTCGATGAGGAGCTGCGCGGTGAACTGGGTGCGCAACTGTGCGCCGACACGCCCCTGCGGCAGGGTCAGCTGACCCTCTTCGGGTTCCAGCTGGACGATCGCGCCGGGTCGTTGCACGGCCGCCGGGCCGTTCACCTGCGACCGGGCGCCGAGGATCGCGATGTTGACGCCGGCCAACACGGCGACGGCTACGAGTGCGACGCGCAACGGGTGTTCCGGCCGGGTGAACGACACGGTGCGAACCTATCGTCGCCGTGCGACCGGGCGAGAATGCGGACGCACGGTGGGTGCCCTGCCGCGCGGGTGCCTGACAAGTAGCGTTGTCGGTATGCCCGGAAGCGCCGTGAGCGACCTCGCGGGCCGCGTGCTCGCCGGTCGCTATCTCCTTCACGGCGCGATCGGCACCGGTGCGAGCGGCCGCGTGTACGTTGCCGAGGACACGCGTCTCCGGCGACGCATCGCGGTGAAGGTGCTGCACGCCGCGCTCGCGGAGGACACTGCGTTCCTCCGCCGCTTCCGCGCCGAGGCGCAGCTCGCGGCGTCGCTGCACCACCCGCACATCGTGACCGTGCACGACTGGGGCGAGGACGACGTGCCGTTCATGGTGCTGGAGCTGCTCGAGGGCGGCAGCCTGCGCGGCATGCTCGACCGCGAAGCGTTGCTCAGCGTCTCCCAGGCGGCACGCGTCGGTCGCGACGTGGCCTCGGCGCTGGAGTACGCGCACGCCCGCGGGGTGCTCCACCGCGACATCAAGCCCGCGAACCTGCTGTTCGACGAGCACGGCATCGTCCGCGTCGCCGACTTCGGTCTTGCACGCGCGCTCGCGGAGGCGAGCTGGACGGAGCCGGCGGGCGCGGTCTTCGGGACCGCCCGGTACGCGTCTCCCGAGCAGGCCCAGGGTGTGAAGCTCGACGGCCGGTCCGACCTCTACTCGCTCGCGCTGGTGCTCGTCGAAGCGGTCACCGGCGAGTTGCCATTCACCGCGGAGACGACGCTCGGCATGTTGACCGCGCGGACGCAACAACCGCTCACCGCACCCGAGGAGCTGGGGCCGCTCGGCCCGGCGATCGACCGTGCCGGTGCGATCGATCCCGACGAGCGCTACCCGAATGCGGGCACGATGCGCGCGGCGCTCGCCGACGCCGCCGATGAGCTGCCGCCGCCGGGACCGTTGACACTCGCGGGAATGTCGGATCGGGCCGACCCGCATCCGACCCGCGCCGCGCCCGTCAACCGCCTGCGCGTGTTCGACCAGGACTCTCCCGACGCGCCGAACGCGAGCGAGACGCAGCCGGTCCCCGTGGTGGTGCCGGACGCGCCGCCCGCACCGCCCGGTGACACGCCACCACGACAAGCCGGGGACACCGGCGGCCCCAGCATGCAACGCCGGCTCGTGCCATTCGTCGTGGGGCTCGTGCTGCTGGTGACGGTCGCGATCGCAACCGCCGCGCTGGCTCGCGTGAGCGGTGCGACGCCGATCTCCGTGCCGAGCCTCATCGGTATGGCGCAGCAGGACGCGATCAACGCGGCGCAGAACCGCGGGCTCACCGCGTCGGTCGGTCCGTCGCGAGCCTCCCCGGACCAACCGGGCGTGGTGATCGCGCAGTCGCCCGAGCAGGGCACGCTCACCACGGCGCGGCACATCGTGTTGACGGTGTCGAGCGGTCCGGCGCCGGTCCAGGTGCCGAACATCGTCTCCAAGCTGTGGAAGGACGCCGAGGCAACGCTCAAAGGTGCGAACTGGCTGTACACGGTGAAGCATGAGACCAGCGAGACCGTCGACAAGGACGTCGTGATCCGCGTGAGCCCGTCGGCTGGACTGCAGGTCGCGCCCGACACGCCGCTCACGGTCTTCGTCAGCGACGGCCACGCGCCGGTGACGGTGCCCGACGAGAGCACGAAGACCTTTGCCGACGCCAAGGCAGACCTCGAAGCGAACCACTTCACGGTCAATCCGGCGCTCCAGGACTTCAACAGCACCATCCCGAAGGGTCAGGTCATCGGCACGGACCCCCCGGCGGGTCAGTCCGTGCCGTACGGCTCGGCGGTGAC
>DASQHW010000592.1:0-3935 GCA_035631895.1 Acidimicrobiia bacterium
GGCGACGAGCACGACCGCACCGCCGAGGAGCACGAGCGACGCGACGTCGATCGTCGTCAGCAGCCGCGCCGCCGCGTGAATGCCGCGGTGATGAAGCTGACCGCGACCCTTGCTCGCAGTTGCGTCGAGTCGCTGACCCCAGCTGGTCGCGACTGCGAACTGGTAGAGGAGGACGAACAGCAACACCGACACCGCCGCGACGGCAGCGAACGCCCGCCGCGGCGGTGTGCCGGCGTCGCCCGGGACGTCGACCTTGTCAGGAGCCTGGACCACGATGCAGCGACGGTAGTGGCTCTCGCGGCCGGCCCGTGAGCGCCCCACCCCGGCCCGGGTCGTGCGAGCATCG
Source organism: Acidimicrobiia bacterium (assembly GCA_035631895.1). Lineage (GTDB taxonomy): Bacteria > Actinomycetota > Acidimicrobiia > IMCC26256 > PALSA-610 > DASQHW01. The sequence goes on from DASQHW010000592.1 coordinate 347, forward strand.
GCACTCCCGCGCTCGAGGAGGTCGGCAATGAGCGAACGTTCGGCGGTCGGTATGGGCCCGCTGCTTCCGGATCGAGTTGCGGTGATCACCGGCGGCGGAGGAGGCATCGGTGCCGCGACCGCAGAGCTCTTCGCCGTGCACGGCGCTCGGGTGGTGATCGCCGAGATCGACGAAGCGCGTGGACGCAGGGTCGTCGACGGCATCCGCGAGAACAGCGGCGCGGCGACGCTCGTCGTCGCCGACGTGCGCGACGCCCGGCATGTCGTCGCGCTCCGCGACCGCGTGCTCGAGGAACACGGCCGCATCGACGTGCTCGTCAACAACGTCGGGCACTACGTCCGCGCCGCGCGCGATTTCGTCGACGGTGATCCCGGTTTCTGGGAAGAGCTGTACAACGTCAACTTCGCGCACGTCCTCTCGATGACGCACGCGTTCCTCCCGGCGATGATCGAGCGCAACGCGGGGTCGGTCATCAACGTGTCATCGGTCGAGGGCTTGCGGGGTTATCCACCCGATCCCGTGTACGCCGCGCTCAAGGCTGCGGTCGTGCAGTTCACGCGATGCCTTGCGATCCAGGTCGGGAGGCACGGCGTGCGCGTGAACGGCATCGGCCCGGACGTCACCGAGACGCTGCAGGTGCCGTACTCGCGCTGGGTCCCGCCCGAGCAGTCCGAGCTGTGGCCGATGTGGGTGCCGGTCGGGAGGATGGGCGTGCCCGACGACCAGGCCCGCGTGCTGCTGTTCCTCGCGTCGGACCTGTCGCAGTTCGTCACCGGACACACGATCCCGACCGACGGCGGCACGGCGGCAGCAGGTGGATGGTTCCGCTCGGCGTCGCGACCCGATCGCTGGACCAACCGCCCGATCGCACCCTGAGACCCGCCGCGCCGAGCGTGCGCGGATCAGACGTTGAGCCCGCCCGCCACGATGTCGCCGACGGTCTCGTGCTCGGTGAGGAAGCCGTCGTGTCCCGAAATCGAGTGCACGACCTCGACACCCTTGTTGCGCGGGATGACGTCTGCGAGCTCGTGCTGGAGGCGCAGTGGATAGAGACGATCACTGGAGATCCCCGCGATCGTCACGTCCGCGGTGACGCGTCCGAGGGCGTCGCCCACGCCACCCCGGCCTCGACCGATGTCATGATGATTCATCGCACGGGACAACACCACGTAGCTGTTCGCGTCGAAGCGCCGCGCCAGCTTGTCACCGTGGTACTCGAGATACGACTCGACGGTGTACAGGCCACCTTCGAACGGGTGCTCGTCGTTCTGGTGCCCGCGGTTGAACCGCTGTTGGAACTCGAGCTCGGAGCGGTAGCTGACCTGCCCGATCCCCCGCGCGATCGACATGCCGCGCCAAGGCCCTTCCAGCAGGTCGTAGTAATCGCCGCCGCGGAAATGCGGATCGGCTTCGATCGCGCGGACCTGCAATGAGCAGAGTGCGATCTGTTCGGCGGTCGCCGCCGCGCCGCACGCGATCACGACGGCACGCTTGACGCGCTGCGGGTACATCACCGCCCATTCGAGCGCGCGCTGTCCGCCCATGGACCCGCCGATCACGCCACCCCATTGCTCGATGCCGAGCGCGTCGGCAAGCGCGGCCTCGACGTCGACCTGGTCGCGGATCGTGACGACGGGAAAGCGCGAGCCGTAGGGCGTCCCGGTCGAGGGATCGACCGACGACGGCCCGGTCGTGCCCTGACAGCCGCCGAGCACGTTCGGGCACACGACGAAGAACCGGTCGGTGTCGATTGCGCGACCGGGCCCGATCAGCGGGTTCCACCAGCCGAGCATCGGGTGGCCGGGCTCGACGGCGCCTGCCGCATGACTGTCGCCGGTGAGCGCGTGGCACACGAGCACCGCGTTGTCGCGCGCGGGCGAGAGCGCTCCCCACGTCTCGTACGCGACGGTGATCGGTGACAGGGTCCCGCCCGCGCGCAACGCGAACGCACGGTCCTCGAACACCGTGAGGAACTGCCGCCGGCCCACCGGATCGCCGGGACGCCACGCGCCGGTGACCGGAATCGGTTCGTCTTCGGTCACGGTGTCACGGTGTCACGGGCGTCAGCGGGTCACGACGACTTCGCAGCGCGCAGCCCGGCGTCGAGGTCGGCCAGTATGTCGTCGATGGTCTCGATGCCGACCGACAGGCGCACGAGACCGGGCGTCACACCGGTCGACTCCTGCTCGTTCAGCTCGAGCTGGCTGTGCGTCGTGCTGGCAGGGTGGATCGCGAGGCTCCGCACGTCACCGACGTTGGCGAGATGGCTGAACAGCTCCAGGCTGTCGATGAAGCGGCGGCCTGCGTCAATGCCGCCCTTGAGCTCGAAGGACACGATCGCGCCCTGCCCGTTCGGCAGGTACTTCTGCGCGCGGTCGTACCACTTGCTCGATCGCAAGCCGGGGTACGTCACCCATGCAACCTCGTCGCGCCCCTCGAGCCACTGCGCGACGGCGAGAGCGTTCTGCGAGTGGCGTTCCATCCGCAAGCTCAACGTCTGCAGTCCCTGGAGGAACAGGAAGCTGTTGAACGGCGAGATGGCCGGGCCGAGGTCGCGCTGATACTGCAGGCGGCACTTCAGGACGTACATCGCCGGTCGGAGCTCGTCGGGCAGTTGCGCGAAGACCAGGCCGTGGTAGCTCGGGTCGGGCTCGGTGAACCCGGGGAACCGGCCGCTTCCCGGATAGTCGAAGTTGCCGCTGTCGACGATCACGCCGCCGATCGACGTACCGTGACCGCCGATGAACTTCGTCGCGCTGTGCACGACGACATCGGTGCCGAAGCGCATCGGTTGGAGGAGCGCCGGGCTGGCGAGCGTGTTGTCGATGACGAGCGGGATGTTGTTCTCGTGCGCGATCTTCGACACGCCCTCGAAGTCGAAGATGTCGCCCTTCGGGTTGCCGATGCTCTCCCCGTAGAACGCTTTGGTGTGGGGCTTGATCGCCTTCCGCCACGCGTCCAGGTCGTCGGGATCCTCGATGAACGAGACTTCGACGCCGAGCTTGGGGAACGTGTAGTGGAGCTGGTTGTACGTACCGCCGTACAACGACGCGCTCGAGACGATGTGTCCGCCGTTCTCGGCGAGGTTCAACAACGCGATCGTCTGCGCGGCCTGCCCGCTCGCCGTCGCCAGCGCCCCCACGCCGCCTTCGAGCGCGGTCATGCGCTGCTCGAACGCGTCCTGGGTCGGGTTCATGATCCGCGTGTAGATCATCCCGAGCTCTTCGAGGCCGAACAGGGCCGCGGCGTGGGCGGTGTCGCGGAACACGAACGAGGTCGTCTGGTAGATCGGCGTGACCCGGGCACCGGTTGCCGGGTCGGGGTCGGCGGCGCCGGCGTGGACCAGTCGGGTCTCGAGTCCCCAGGCGTTGTTCGGCATGCTTCGCATCCTTTGGGTGGAGGTGGGAGGCGTTGTGCCACCGTAGGACTCGAATCCCGACACGTCCACTGGCCTTTGGCGCCGCCCGGCCGGGGAGGGTGTGGTCACCGTTCGCTACACATCTGTCGGAAGACACATCTGTCGGAATACGTGACCGCGGCGGCGCCAACGGCCCGTACACCTGGGGCGGCGACACGGGGTGAGCAGCCG
>DASQHW010000593.1:0-2709 GCA_035631895.1 Acidimicrobiia bacterium
AAACGGACAGTCCGGACACGGCAATGTAGTGCACGACGCGCTGAAGGCCGGCGCGTTCAGGTCCGTCGCGCCACTGCGATGTCATGGCGCAGCATCGTGAACCGCACGATCGTCGCGGCACCCGTGGCCACGAGCAGGGCCACGAGCTCGACCGGCACGGATCCGCTCGAGACGCGGGCGGCGACGAGCAGCGAGGCGGTCGTCAACACGAGGCTCACGGCGAGGCCGCCGCCGACGGTCTGTGCGACGTACGCGAACGTCGAGCGTGACTGCGTCCCCGCCGCGGCCCGCCGGTGCGCGGCGCGATTGCCGATCGAACACAGCAGCAACGCGACGACGTTCGCGCCCACCGCTCCGATCGTCGAGCGCAACGCGAGAAACAGCGCGAGGTACGCCAGCGTGCTGCCAGACCCGATCGCGGCGAAACGCACGAGCTCCGCGGCCGCGTCGTCGCGCAGCTCCGGCCGTCCGGAACGGGCGGCTGCTGCGAGCACGCGCGGTGACGCGATCCGTCGAACCATTCGCGACATGCCGCGAAGGTCGTCGAGCGCGGTGCGGGCGACGTCGACGCGCGAGTCGCTGTCGTCGACCCAATCGACGGGAACTTCGTGGATCCGGTATCCGGTGCGCTCCGCGAGCACGAGCAGCTCCGTGTCGAAGAACCAGGCGTCGTCCTCGACGAGTGGCAACAACATCCGGGCCACGTCGGCGCGCACCGCTTTGAACCCGCACTGCGCGTCGGAGAACCTGGTGCGGAGAACGAGGTGGAGCAGGCCGTTGTAGATCCGCGAGATCGTCTCGCGTCTCGCGCCCCGCACGACGCGCGACCCCGGGGCCAGGCGGGTGCCGATGGCGACGTCACTGTGGCCGGACAGCAGCGGCGCGACGAGTGGCAGCAATGCATCGAGATCAGTGGAGAGGTCGACGTCCATGTATGCCACCACGGACGAGCGGCTCGCCGTCCAGATCGCGCGCAGCGCCCGACCGCGGCCCTTGCCCTCGAGCCGCACGGCGCGGACGCCGCGCAACTCGGCGGCGAGGGCAGCCGCGATCGCCGGCGTCGTGTCGGTGCTTGCGTTGTCGCCGATCGTCACCAGCGTCGGGAACGGCACGTGCTCGTCGAGATACCGGCGCAGCCGCCGGACGTTCCTGTCGAGCGCGTCTTCCTCGTTGTACACGGGCACCACGATCTCGACGTCGTATCGATCCGCGGCTCGTTCTTCCGCGACGTGCCCGGCGACGACATTGCCCGCTGTGATCGTGCTCATGCGCCGGACGGTGCCCGAACGTGCTGAGGCTCCGCTCGCGCGTCGCTGTGCGCCACCTTGGAACGGCTTCTCAGGAAACGTTCGGTTCTCGCACAGCTCATGTCCAGCCGGGATGATCACGATGCCGCGCCATGACGACGATCACCGGGCCGAACCCACGCCTCGTCGGCGACATCGAGGATGCCGAGATGTCACCGGAGTCGCTTGCGCCGGCGCCCCGGCGACATAACAAGCGGCTGCGCGGACACCCCGATGATCCTGCGTGGGTCCGCCCGGGCCTGCTCGCACTGCTCGGCCTCACCGCGCTGCTCTATCTCTGGGGGCTCGGCGCGTCGGGCTACGCCAACAGCTTCTACTCCGCCGCGGTGCAGGCCGGCACGAAGAGTTGGAAGGCGTTCTTCTTCGGTTCGTCCGACGCGGCCAACTTCATCACGGTCGACAAGTCGCCCCTGTTCCTGTGGCCGATGGAGCTGACCGCCCGCGTGTTCGGCGTGAGCTCGTGGAGCATCCTCGTGCCCCAGGCGCTCGAAGGCGTGGCGGCAGTCGGCGTGCTCTACGCCGCGGTCCGGCGGTGGTTCACCCCCGCAGCGGCGCTGCTCGCCGGCGCGGTGCTCGCGCTCACGCCGGTCGCGGCGCTCATGTTCCGCTTCAACAACCCGGACGCGATGCTCACGCTGCTGCTGACCTCGTCGGCGTACGCGCTGGTGCGCGCGCTCGAAGGTGGCCGGGCACGATGGCTCGTTCTCGTGGGCGTGCTCGTGGGGCTCGGGTTCCTCGCGAAGATGCTGCAGGCGCTGCTCGTGGTGCCCGCGTTCGGGCTCGTCTATCTCGTGGCCGCGCCGGTGCCTCTCCGGCGACGCATCGGTCAGTTGCTCGCTTCCACTGTCGCGATGGTCGCTTCGGCGGGTTGGTGGGTGGCGGCGGTCGAGCTGACGCCGCCGAGCGCGCGGCCGTACGTCGGCGGCTCGCAGAACAACAGCGTGCTGAACCTGATCTTCGGATACAACGGGTTCGGTCGGTTGAGCGGCAACGAGACGGGTAGTGTCGGCGGCGCCGCGAACGCAGCCGGGCGTTGGGGCCCGACCGGCGTCACCCGGCTGTTCAACAGCCAGTTCGGGGGCGAGATCTCATGGCTGTTGCCTGCGGCCATGATCCTTCTCGTGTCCGGTGTCGTCCTCACGTCGCGCCGGCCGCGAACCGACCGGACACGCGCCGCCCTGATGCTGTGGGGCGGATGGCTCGCCGTCACGGCTGCGGTCATCAGCTTGTCGCGCGGCATCATCCACCCGTACTACACGGTCGCGCTCGCGCCCGCGGTCGGCGCCGTGGTCGGCATCGGCGCGACCGTGCTGTGGCACGAGCGTTCCAACGTGGTCGCGCGCGGCGTGCTCGCACTCGTGCTCGCGACGACCGCGATCTGGTCCTGGATGTTGCTCGACCG
>DASQHW010000594.1:0-4467 GCA_035631895.1 Acidimicrobiia bacterium
CCGGCCTGCTCCAGCATGCGGGCCCGTTCGATGTTGGCCTGCTCGTCGAACCGCGCTTTGAGCTCGACGAGCGCGACCACCTGTTTGCCCGCTTCGGCTGCCTTCACGAGCGACGCCACGATGCCCGCCTCGTCGCCGCCCGTGCGGTACAGCGTCTGCTTGATCGCGAGGACGTTCGGATCACGCGCCGCCTGGGACACGAAGAGCTCGACCGAGTTCGCGAACGACTCGTAGGGGTGGTGCACCAACACGTCGCCGTGACGCAACGCCCAGAAGATCTCGGTCTCGTCGCCTCCCGCGAGCTGCGGCGGGTTCTGCGGCGTGAACGGCGGGAATTTCAGGTCCGGGCGTCGGAGTGCGTAGATGTCCCAGAGGCCGGTGAGATCGAGCGGTGCATCGACCTGGTACACGTCGTTGCTGTCGACCTCGAGCTCGCGGCAGAGCAGCTCGAGCACCTCGGGTGTCATGTGCGCATCGACCTCGAGCCGCACCGCGATGCCGAACTTCGTCCGCTGACGGAGCACGACTTCCATCGCGGCCAAGAGATCTTCGGCCTCGTCGTTGAGCTCGATGTCCGCGTCCCGTGTGACGCGGAAGTGGTGGTGCGAGAGCACCCTCATGCCCGGGAACAGCTCGTCGAGATGCGCGGCGATCACCTGCTCGAGCGGGACGAACCGTGAAGTGTTCGGCACGACGACGAATCGCGGCAACAGTGGCGGCACCTTCACCCGCGCGAAGCGCTCCTCGCCGGTCGCTTCGTCCTGCACGACCACCGCGAGGTTGAGCGACAGGTTGGAGATGTACGGGAACGGGTGCGCCGGGTCGACCCCGAGTGGCGTCAGGACGGGGAAGATCCGGTCCTCGAACACGCGCGTGAGCTCGGCGCTGGCGTCGCGGTCCAGGTCGCGCCAGTCGATGAACTCGACACCGGCTTCTGCGAGCGCGGGCGCGATGTCCTTGGTGAACGCCGCGGCCTGACGCGCCACCAGCTCTTCCAAACGCTGCCGGATCGCGCGTAGCTGCTCGAGCTGGTCGAGCCCATCCGGCGAAGTGGAGCGCACACCGGCCGCGAGCTGCTCCTTCAGGCCCGCAACGCGCACCTGGAAGAACTCGTCGACGTTGCCGCTGAAGATGGCGAGGAACTTCGCGCGCTCGAGGAGCGGGAGCGACGGGTCCTCCGCGTACGCGAGCACGCGTGCCTGGAAGTCGAGCATCGACAGCTCGCGATTGATGTACCGCGCTTCGTGCCCGGCGGCGGGGGGACCGGGCGCGTCGGTCAAAGTCATACCGCGATGCTAGGTGCCGATCGGGCGTGCCGTCTCCGCCGCCGAGAAGCGTGTCGGGGACCCGAGGCGGTCCCCGGGAGCGGCAGTACGCTTCTGACACGGACACTCGCGGCCGCCTCGAGTCGACCACCTACACGCCGTTCTCCCGGCTCGCGGTCGCGCACGCCATCGGCATCGCGGGCGACGTGTTCGTGACAGTGTCGCTCGCCGATTCGCTGTTCTTCGGGGCCTCGGTCGGCGCGGCACGACCCAAGGTCCTGTTGTATCTGCTGATCACAATGGCACCGTTCGCGGTCGTCGCGCCCGTGCTGGGCCCTATCCTCGACCGCACGCGGGGCGGCCGCCGGCTGCTCTTCGCCGCATCGATGCTCGGCCGGGCGATGCTCGCGGTCCTGATGTCGAGCAACATCGACAACCTGCTGTTGTATCCGCTCGCGTTCGGCACGCTCGTGCTGTCGAAGGGACAGTCGATCGCCAAGAGCGCACTGGTCCCGGCCGTCGTGGCCGACAACGACGAGCTGGTACTGGCGAACTCGCGCCTTTCGATCCTGTGCGTGTTGGCAGGCACTGTCGCTGCCCCGTTCGCCGCCGGGATATTGAAGGTGCTCGGTGCCCCGTGGGTCCTCCGCACCGCCGCGGTCGTGTTCCTCCTCGGGGCCGTCGCCGCGCTGGGCATCCCACGGGCGCCGCGCGTCGGACCGGACGAAACGCCGGATCAGCGGGAACTGCTGCAGGCCCGCAGCATCCGCGTGGCGGGCACCGCGATGGGTCTGCTGCGCGGCGTCGTCGGATTCTTCACCTTCTTCGCGGCCTTCGCGTTGAAGAGGTCACACGAACCCGCCTGGATGTTCGGCATCGTGCTCGCCGCCAGCGCGGTCGGAAACGGCTTCGGAACGATCATCGCTCCATTTCTCCGGAAGAAGATACGAGAGGAATGGATGCTCGCCGCCACGCTGCTCGTTCCGGCGGTGCCGCTCGTGTATGCCGCGCGCTCGTACGGCCGCGCCTCACTGGTCTCCGCTGCCTTCGCGGTCGCGGCGTCTGCCGCGTGCGGGCGCGTTGCGTTCGACAGCCTGCTCCAGCGCGACGGCGCCGAGGCCGCCAGGGGACGGGCGTTCGCGCGGTTCGAGACCCGGTTCCAGCTCGTGTGGGTCGCAGGCGCGGTGCTTGCCGTGGTGTTCCCCGGTGGTGGCCGCAGCGGCATCTTCCTGGTCGCCCTCGTCCTGCTGTTCGCCGGTTTTTCCTATGTCGGCGGCGTGCACCGCACCGCGGCGCGAAATGCCGAGGCGCGGGGCGACCCGTCCGGCTAGAACGGACGCGTGCCGTACGAGATCCGACCCGTTCGCCCCGAGGAGCTCGACCGCCTGTTGCTCGCCGATCAGCGCGGCTTCGGCGGGCCGCCTGCGCGTCCGGACACACCACGCGGCTGGGCCGAGGCCGAGCTCGACCGCACACGCGTCGCCTTCGAGGACGACGAGATCGTCGGCGTGTCGCGGAGCTACTCCTTCGAGCTGACCGTTCCCGGCGGCGCTGTCGTTCCCGCGGCGGCCGTGTCATGGGTGGCCGTCCTGCCGACGCATCGCCGCCGCGGAGTGCTCACGCAGATGATCGCGGCCTTGCACGACGACGCGCGCGCACACGAGGAACCCGTCGCAATGCTCACCGCTTCGGAGAGTGTGATCTACGGCCGGTTCGGCTACGGCGTCGCGACGTGGCGGCTCGGGATCTCCGCGGAGCGTGCCCGCATCGAGTTCGTCGATCCGGAGGACACGGGCCGGATGCGCATGCTGACGAAGGAGGAAGCCGAGAAGGTGCTCCCGGACATCTACGAACGCACCCGCCTCGCGCGCGGCGGCATGGTGTCCCGTCCGGACTTCTGGTGGCCGCAGGTCTTCTGGACCTACATGGGTGGCCGCGGCAAGAAGCCATTCTTCACCGCAGTGCACACCGATGCCGCGGGCAACGACGACGGCTTCGTCGCGTACGAGATCACCGACGAGTGGAATCGCGGACTGCCGGATCGCCGGCTTGTCGTATGGGACATGCAGGCCGTCGACGGGAAGGCGCGGGCGGCGTTGTGGAAGTACGTCTTCGGCGTGGACCTGATCGGCACAGTCGCCTCGACGAATTCACCCGTCGACGATCCGCTTCGGCGTCTGGTCACCGACGGCCGTCGGGTGCAGGTCGACTTCGTCAACGACGGGCTCTGGCTCGCGCCGCTCGACCCGGCGCCGCTGCTCGCCGCGCGGCGATACACCATCGAGCATGCGCTCGTGCTCGAGGTGCACGCGCCCGACGGCAGCACGCAGCGCCTCGCGCTCGAGGGCGGCCCCGAAGGTGCGCGGTGCGTGCCGAGCACGTCGACCCCCAACCTCGTGTGCAGCGCGGCGACGCTGGGAGCATGCGCGTTGGGAGGGAATCGGTGGAGTGAGCTCGCCGAGACCGGTCTGGTCGAAGCATCCGGCGCCGAGGTGCTCGCGCGCGCCGACGCAATGTTCATGGCCGCACCCGAACCCGCGCTGTTGAGCGGGTTCTAGGAACGCGAGCGCGGATCGCCCGGATCGCGCTTCACGATTCGGGCAGGTCGATCCGTGCGAGCCAGAGCCCGGGAGCGGTGAATTCGGATCCGGTGGGGACCATCTCCTCGCGCGTCCACAAGCGGTTCAGCTGCTCGAGGGCGCCGTCGCCGCGCTCCACGACGCCCCGGCAGAACTCGAGTCCGGCGTCGTAGTGGTCGCGGTCGAGCTCGAGGCCCAACAGACGGTCGACGAAGGTCGCGGCGTTGCCACGCTCGAGTCGGTGACGACGCAGCGCTTCGTCGATCCGCACGTGCGACGCGACCATCCGCTGCCCCAGGATCTCGACCACGACGTCCGTGTAGCCCTCGAGCACGGACGCAAACCGCTGCATCTCCTCGAGCACGGGCTTCTGGCGCTCCGACTGCATGGCACCGAGCAGCACCTCCGGATCGGAGAGCTTCTCGAGGCCTGTCATCGAGGTCGGGTCGCTGAAGTCGATCTGGCTGAAATGTTCCTCGAGCGCATCCGTCCGCACTTCGTACGCGTTCACATAGCTCGATGCCAGGCGCACCAACCGCTCCCTGACCCATGGAATCGCGCGCTGCGCGCCGTGCACCACCTCTCGCAACGCGAGGGCATACCGGAGCTCGTCGTTCGGCAAC
>DASQHW010000595.1:0-2854 GCA_035631895.1 Acidimicrobiia bacterium
CGTGGCTGCCGGCGAGCGGCCGGGTGGCTTCGCACGCAACCACCGCAAGGTCCGCCGGCAGGAGGAGCTGATCTGGCTGTCGGTCAACGCGTTCACGCACGTGGTCTCGCTGCTCGACTCTCCTCACAACCTGCACGCCTACGACGAGGCGGGCATCGCGTACATCCACGTGCCGCTGGGCGCGCACGACGAGCTTGCACCGCGCCTCACGGCGATCTACGCGACACTCGCGAAGCTGCTCGACGATCCCGACGAGAAGCTGTACATGCACCACGAGGAGTTCGGTGATCGCCTGCTCGGTGTGGTCGCCGGATACCTGCTCTACGCGGGCTTCGTCGACCACGGTCCGCACGCCATCTCCATCATCGAGAAGCTCACTTCGCGAAGCCTCGACGCGTCCGGCCGCGAGATCGTCGCGGTCACCCTCGACGAACTTCTCTGAGCCGGTCATGGATCGCATCCTCATCACCGGTATTCGCGAGCTCGGTGTGCACGGGGTGCTGCCGGAAGAACAGACCCGGCCCCAGCCGTTCGAGGTCGACATCGAGCTGCTCGCCGACCTTGCGCACGCAGGCACCAGCGATGCGCTCGACGACACGGTCGATTACGGCGCGGTCAGCGAAGCGGTCAGCCGGGTGATCTCGTCCGAGCGTTACAGGCTGTTGGAACGGCTGGCGGCGCGCATCGCAGAGGTGTGCCGGTCAGATCCTCGGGTCCTCGGCGTCGTCGTCGAAGTCCGCAAGTTGCAGCCGCCTGTGAGAGCGATGCTCCGGCACGTCGCGGTGCGCATCGAGCGGTGACGCGCGCCTACCTCGCGCTCGGTTCGAACCTCGGTGATCGTCTCGCGAACTTGCAGGGCGCGGTCGACGGCCTTGCGGACGCGCCGGGCGTACGCGTCGACGCGCTGTCACGTGTCTACGAGACTGCGCCGGTCGGTGGTCCGCCGCAGGATCCGTATCTGAACGCGGTTGTTGCGGTCGACACGGAGCTCGATCCACGTGGGCTCCTCGCGCTCGCGCAAACGCTCGAACGCATTGCGCATCGCGTACGCGCGGAACGCTTCGGGCCGCGCACCTTGGACGTCGACGTGCTCTTGTACGACGACCTGGTCCTCGACGACCCGGACCTCATCCTGCCGCACCCTCGCATGTGGGAGCGGGGGTTCGTGCTCGCGCCGCTGCGCGACGTCGCACCTCACCTCGTCGACGCCGGCGCGTCGTGGAAAGGGGTGCGCGAAGCGACGGTACAGTTGCAGTGGTGGAAGGGGTCAGAACCGTCGCGTTGATCGGCCCCGGCCGCGCGGGAACAACCATCAGCCTTGCCTTGGTCGAGCAGGGCTGGACCGTGGTTGCAGTCGCGGGCCGGGCACCCGATGCCGCGTCGACGTCGGCCGCAGCGGCGTGCCTCGCGGCGCGTCCGACGCTCGTGTCGGAAGCTGCGCGTGGGGCGTCGCTCGTCATCGTGGCGACACCCGACCGCGCCATCGAGCAAGCCGTGCTGGCTGCCGAACCGTCGATCGAGGACGGCGCGCTCGTGGTGCACCTCGCGGGTTCGAGGGGCGTCGACGTGTTCGAGACCCTGCTCGAGAAGCGCAGCGGAATCCGTGTGGGCGCGCTGCACCCATTGCAATCGTTCCCGTCGTCGACGATCGGTGTGGAGAGACTGCGCGGCGCATGGGCGGCCGTCGCCGGCGATCCGGGTGTGACCGAGATCGCGAACCTGCTCGGCCTCCGGACGTTCGAGGTGGCAGATGCCGACCGCGTCCGCTACCACACGGCCGCCGTCGTCGCTTCGAATCATCTCGTGGCGCTGCTCGGTCAGGTCGAACGGTTGGCAACGAGCTGCGGCGTGCCGTTCGAAGCGTTCGCCCAGCTCGTGATCTCATCGGTACAGAACGCATTCTCGCTCGGCCCATCAGAAGCGCTCACCGGTCCCGTGCAACGCGGCGATCTGGCGACGGTGGAGCGGCATGTGCGAGAGCTCGACGCGCCGGAGCGAGACGCCTACCGCGCGCTCGCGCGGGAGGCGGCTCGCCTGACCGGTCGCCGCGACACCGGGCTCGACCGGCTCCTCGACGACCTGAAGTCGGGCAACCGCTCGGGCGAGGCCCGCTGATCGCTGCCCTGCACGCGATTCCGAGAGGCGAGCCCGTCACGCACGTTGGTACGATGCCGGAAGTCAGACCCGCCAGTCCGGACCCATCGAGGCCGGAACCGAGCGAGGCGAAGATGCAGCACATCGAGACGATCCCGGAGTTGCGTGCGGCGTGCGCGCGGGCCCGTGCCGGGGGCGGTCGAGTCGGGTTGGTCCCGACGATGGGCTACCTCCATGAGGGCCATCGTTCGCTCATCCGCGCGGCCCGGGCAGCTGCCGACCTCGTCGTCGTCACGATCTTCGTGAACCCGCTCCAGTTCGGGGCGACGGAGGATCTCGACCGGTACCCACGCGACCTCTCGGGTGATCTCGCCTCGTGCGAAGCCGAGGGCGCCGACATCGTCTTCGCGCCGCCTCTGCAGGAGATGTATCCGTACGGGGCACCGCTCACCACGGTCCACGTCGAGCGCCTCACCGCAGGGCTCTGCGGCCTGGCGCGGCCGACGCATTTCGACGGTGTCACCACGGTGGTCACCAAGCTGTTCGCGATCACGGGCCCGTGCATCGCGTTCTTCGGCCGCAAGGACGCGCAGCAGCTCGCGGTGATCACCCGAATGGTCACGGACCTGAACCTGCCGGTCGAGGTCGTCGGATGTCCGATCGTGCGTGAAGCCGACGGGCTCGCGATGTCGAGCCGAAACGCGTACATGTCGTCCCGCGAGCGCGCCGCTGCACTCGTGCTCTCGCGCGCCCTCGAGGC
>DASQHW010000596.1:0-3382 GCA_035631895.1 Acidimicrobiia bacterium
GGAACGAACGGGTCGCACCGTCGAGTGGGTCCTTGCCCTCGCCGGTTGCGCCGGTGAAGGCGTTGACCACGCAGAGGAACAGGTTGCCCGAGATGTTCTCGAGATGCCCCCGGTACGTGAGCCACTTGCCGGCGGCCGAGATGTGATCGGTGGTGCACTTGCCCCGGGCCTTCAGCAGCACCGGGAGGTCGACGTAATCGCTGCCGTCCCATGGCGGGAAAGGCGTGAGCAGCTGGAGACGATTCGACGTCGGGGACACCGTGACCTCGAGCACGCAATGCTCGGCGAGATCCCGGAGAAGGTTGCCTGTGTTGCCTGTGTCGCCGGCATCGAAGCCGCGGGAGGGAAGGACCATGCCGACGGGCGCATCGAGCCTGATGGCGCTACCGGCGTCCGAAGTGACGGCATCTGTGAGCGGGTTGAAGTCGAGCGTGCCAGCCAACGCATAGGCGATGACCATGTCGGGCGACGTGATGAACGACTTGGTGTTGGCGTTGCCGTCGTTGCGCTTCGGGAAGTTGCGGTTGTAGCTGTTCACGATCGTGTTCGGCAGTTCCGGGTCGACATTCACCCGTTCCCACTGGCCGATGCACGGGCCGCACGCGTTGGCGAGCACGACGCCGCCGATCGCCTCGAGATCGGCGAGCAGCCCATCGCGTTCGATCGTGGCGCGCACCTGCTCGGAGCCCGGAGTGATGTACAGCGGCACTCTCGCGCGCAGACCGGCGGCTGATGCCTGGCGGGCGATGCTCGCGGCACGGCTGATGTCCTCGTAGGAGGAGTTCGTGCACGAGCCGATCAGCGCCGCGGAGATCTCGACAGGAACGCCGTGTGCGTGAGCCCACGCACCGACCTCGCTCACCCGGTGCCCGAGATCGGGGCTGTCGGGCCCGTTGATCATCGGTTGCAGTGCACCGAGGTCGATCTCGACGATCTCGTCGAAGAAGCGCTCGGGATCGGCTTCCACCTCGGGGTCGGCGCGGAGCTCGCTCGCGACCGCGAACGCAGCATCCGCGATCGCCGCGCGGCCGGTGGCCCGGAGATAGTCGGCGATGTTGTCGTCGAACGGGAACAGCGAGGTCGTCGCGCCGATCTCGGCGCCCATGTTGCAGATCGTGCCCTTGCCGGTTGCCGCAATCGTCTCCGCGCCGGTACCGAAGTATTCGACGATCGCGCCGGTACCGCCCTTCACCGTCAGCACATCTGCAACTCGGAGGATCACGTCCTTGGGTGACGACCAGCCATTCAGCGCGCCGGTGAGGTGGACTCCGATGAGCTTCGGCCACCGCACGTTGAAAGGGCGTCCCGTCATGACGTCGATCGCGTCGCCGCCGCCGACACCGATGGCCACCATCGCCATTCCACGGGCATTCGGAGTGTGACTGTCGGTACCGAGCATCATTCCGCCCGGAAAGGCGTAGTTCTCGAACAAGACCTGGTGGATGATCCCGGACCCGGGCTTCCAGAACCCGATGCCGTACCTGGCGGCGACCGCGCGCAGGAAGTCGTACACCTCGGTGTTGGCGTGGACGGCGGACTCGAGGTCGGCTGCTGCGGCAACCTTGGCGCGAATGAGATGGTCGCAGTGGATCGTGGTCGGCACCACCACCTCGTCCAGGCCGGCGGTCATGAACTGCAGCGCGACGATCTGCGCGAGCGCGTCCTGGAGCGCAACCCGGTCGGGATCGAAGTTCGCGTAGCTGTGGCCCCGCCGGAGCTCCTGACCGTGCGGGTCGCGGAGGTGGGTGACGAGCACCTTCTCGGCGAACGTCAGCGGTCGACCCAGCCGTTGACGGCCCAGGGCCGCCCGTGCGGGCAGCTTTGCGTAGATCTGAGACGCGATGTTTATCTCGATGTCAAGAGAAACTAGTACGGAAGGTCTCTTGATGTCAAGATGTTCCGATGGAGGACGAGGTCGAGCGTCTGGTCCGGGGCTGGCGTCGGGTGCTTCCCGACGTCGACGTCTCCCCGCTCGAGGTGCTGTCGCGCGTCGCGCGCCTCGCCCGCCACCTCGACCGTCAGCGCAGCCTGGTCTTCGGCCGCCACGATCTCGAGACGTGGATGTTCGACGTGCTCTCCGCCCTCCGCCGTGCCGACGGTCAACAGCTCTCGCCGGGGCAGCTGCTCGCGCAGACCTTGGTGACCTCGGGCACGATGACCAACCGGATCGACCGCCTCGAGGAGCGCGGCCTGGTTCGGCGACGCCCCGACCCTTCCGACGCCCGGTCCGTACGCGTCCAGCTCACTGGTACCGGCCGCCGGCGCGTCGACGGCGCACTCCAGGATCTCGCCGCCCGGGAGGACGCGATTCTCGGCACGCTCGACGCGACCGAACGCGCCACGCTGGCCGCCCTGTTGCGTCGCGTCGTGGCTCCGTTCGACGCGTGACCTCGGTGCGCGGCCGCCTCGACCGCGGGTATCAGGGGACGCCGAGCCCTGAGTCTCGAACGGTGATGCTGAGACGCGTGTCGTCGAGCGCGAGCTCGGCTGGTGCCGTATGAGGAATCGTGCGAACGACCCCGTGGAAGGCGAGACGCGACGGTCCGCCGAAGACGAAGAGATCACCGCTGCGTAGCTCGACGTCGGTCCACGGTCGGGTGCGGGTCTCGCTGTTCCCGAACCGGAAGATGCAGGTGTCGCCGAGGCTGATGGTCACGACCGGGTTCCCCGCGGCGATGGAGCCCGCAGACTCCGCGATGTCTTGATGGAGACCGAGCTTCGATTCCCGGTTGTAGACGTTGACGATCGACGCGTCGAAGCGGGCGCGACCGCGCGCGAAGCCGGCCGCTTCCGCTGCCGCCACGGCAAGGGCCTCGAGGTCGGGCGGGAGCGGCTTCACCGGTGCGCCGTCGTGGTCGTCGCACGTACGCGAATATGCGTACGGATACCAGTGCCAGCCGAGACAGACCGACCGGATGGACATCGGCGTGCCGTCGGGCATGCGGGGTGTGCGCAACCCGGCGGGCGCGCGTGCCCATGCACGGCACTGCGCCACGAGCTCGCCCTGGGCGTCGAGGTCGAGCCAATCCGGGACGTGCACGGCTCCCGGACCGACCTCTCGGCGTTCTCGGGGGAAGAGCTCGGTGGCGCGCATACGTGCACGAGGAGATACCACGCTCGAGGCGCCGGATCCGGACACGCATGATCCGCGGCCGCGTACGCTGCGTCCGTGGCAACCGAGAGATATGTGGCCGGGGAAGGACAAGGGCTGCGCGCCGGCGACATACCGATCGCCCACACGCCGCCCGGCGGCTACGGCGACGAGATGCCACCGCCCATCCTCGCGGGATGCACAGAACCGCTCGTCGTCGGAGCAGCCGACCTGCGGGGCGTCTGGCGGGTGGTTGCCGTCGACGTGAATGGCGCGCCCGCGCCCGACCAC
>DASQHW010000597.1:0-3258 GCA_035631895.1 Acidimicrobiia bacterium
CGTCGGCGGGCCGTCGCGCCAGCCCGCGCACGTCGACGCCGCGGGCTCGGAGAGCGGCGGCGACCCTCCCGCCGAGATCTCCCGCCGCCCCGATCACGAGCACCGTCACGCCGACTACGTTCTCACAGCGTGAAGGAGCGCGGCAGGGGGGCGGCGTGATGCGGGAGCCCCGACCCGGACCGGGTATCGGCCGTGACCTGACGGTGCAACAGGCGCTTGCGTGCGCGCTCCGCATCCTCGCTCGAGAGGGATGGCGAGAGAACCTGTCGGGCCACATCACGATCGCGACCGACGACGGCGGGATGTGGTGCAACCCGTGGGGAGTGTGGTGGGAGGAAGTTCGCGCATCCGACGTGCTGCGACTCGACGCGGACGGCAACGTGGTCGAAGGGCGTTGGGACGTCCCCCCGGCGGTCTTCCTGCACACCGAGCTGCACCGCGTCAGGCCCGACGCTGCCGCGATCGTGCACAACCACCCGTACCACGCCACGCTCCTCGCGGTGATGCGTCAACTCCCGCGCCTCGTGCACCAGAACTCGTGCATCTTCGACGGCGAGCTCGCCTTCGTCGACGAGTACGGCGGCGTGGACGACGCTGATGGCGGCAAATGGCTTGCCGGCGAGGTGGGCAAGGCGAGCGGTGTGCTGCTCGCGCATCACGGCGCGATCGTCACCGGTCCGACCGTCGCGGAGATGTGTTACAAGGCGGTGACGTTCGAGCGCATGTGCAGGCTCACCTACGACGCGCTCGCGGCAGGCCGCGACCCGATCGAGGTGCCGGCCGACAAGCGGCCCGAGCTGAAGCGGATACTCCGCCAGAACACGCCCCGCGCGTACTGGGACGGCGCGGTCCGTCTCCTCCTCCGCGACGAGCCCGAAGTCCTCTCGTGACCCGCGAACCGCACCGCGGAAAAGGAGCCGGCTAACCGTGCGGACGCAGCGGAGCCAGGGATGGCGCAGCGAGGGAGCCATGTGACCGTGCGGACGCAGCGGAGCCAGGGATGGCGCAGCGAGGGAGCCGTGTAATGGGCATGTCGATCGACGACCTGCAGCAGAACGAGCACTTCGGGGGCGGCAAGGGCCGGCGCACCGAGATCAGCTGGCTGCCCGAGCCGGAGCCTCGGGAGCGTGCGTATCGCGTCATCTCGGTGGACGATCACGTCGTCGAGCCGCCCGACGCGTTCGCCGGCCGGTTCCCGCAGAAGTACGCGGGCGAAGCGCCGCGCGTCGTGGAAACCGATGACGGTGGCGAGGCATGGCGCTGGCAGGACCAGCTGCTCCCGAACGTCGGCTTCAACGCGGTCGTCGGAAGGCCGTCGAGCGAGTACGGATTCGAGCCGACGCGCTTCGACGAGATGCGTCGAGGCGCCTGGGATGTCGACGCGCGCGTCCGCGACATGGATCTCGACGGCGTCGACGTGTCCTTGTGTTTCCCCTCGTTCCTCCCCGGCTTCGTCGGCCAGCGGCTGACGTTGTGGCCGGACGACGACGACCTCGCGCTCACGGCGATGCGCGCCTACAACGACTGGCACCTCGAAGCATGGTGCGGGGCTCATCCCGGCCGCTTCATCCCGAACCAGATCACGTACTTGCGCGATCCCGCGGTCGCCGCCGACGAGGTCCGTCGCAACGCGGAGCGCGGCTTCCGCGCG
Source organism: Acidimicrobiia bacterium (assembly GCA_035631895.1). Classification (GTDB taxonomy): domain Bacteria; phylum Actinomycetota; class Acidimicrobiia; order IMCC26256; family PALSA-610; genus DASQHW01. The sequence goes on from DASQHW010000597.1 coordinate 1,652, forward strand.
GCCACGTTCTCCGAAGCGCCCGACAAGCTGGGGCTCCCGACGATTCACTCCGGCTACTGGGACCCGTTGTTCGCGGCGTGCGAGGAGACCGAAACGGTGCTCTGTCTGCACGTCGGGTCATCCGGCACGTCGCCGACCACGTCCGCCGACGCGCCGCCCGAGATCCCCGCCGTGCTCTTCGGCGCGTACGGCATGTACAGCGCGGTCGACTGGCTGTACTCGAAGGTGCCGGTTCGGTTCCCCGATATCAAGATCTGCTTGTCGGAGGGCGGCATCGGCTGGGTGGCGGGCATCCTCGACCGCCTCGACCACTGCTACCGGTACCAGCTCGGCTACCTGCCCACCTGGCGCGACGTCGACGCGTCACCGAGCGAAGTGCTGCGCCGCAACTTCTGGTTCTGCTCGCTCGACGACGATGCCGGCATGCAGATGCGCCACCGCATCGGCGTCGACCACATCCTCGTGGAGTCGGACTATCCGCACGCGGATTCGTCGTGGCCGGACACTCAGGCGATGCTCACGCGGCAGCTGCGCGATCAGGACGTGCCCGACGACGAAGCCGCACGGATCACGTGGCGCAACGCCGCCGAGCTCTTTCGTCACCCGCTGCCGTGAACACGGTGGCGGGCATCGTCGCCCGCAACGCGCGCGGCGACCCCGACGGCGTCGCGTTCGTCGAAGCGTGCTCCGGCGAGTCGATGACGTGGGCGGAGTACGACGCGCGGTCGTCGGCGATGGCGCGCACACTCGCTCGCGCCTACCCCCACCGCGATCGCGTTGCGCTCAAGATGAGCGACGGCCCGGACGTGCACGTCGCGATGCTCGCATGCGAGAAGGCGGGTCTCGTCGCGGTCGGCATCGGCGCACGGTCGGGCGACCGCGAGACCGCGGACATCATCGAACGTACGGGCGCCCACTCGCTGATCGTCGACCCGCCGGTCGCCTCCGCGCCGGCCGCCGAGCGCCCGATCGGCCCCGACGAGCTGTGGTTCCTGAACACGACCTCGGGGACGACCGGCGTCCCGAAGATCGTCATGCATCATCAGGCGCGCTGGTTCGCATTCCATCGCTTCGCCGACGACGTCGCGAAGTTCGCTCCCGGTGACGTGTTCATGAGCGCGCTCCCCGCACCGTTCGGCTTCGGCTTGTGGACCGCGCACTTCACACCCGCGATCGTCGGCGCACCGTGCGTCGTGTGCGAGCGATTCGAACCGGAGACGGTCCTCGCCGCCATCGAGAGGTATCGGGTCACGATTCTCGCGGCGGTGTCGACCCAATTCGTGATGATGCTCAACGCGCCGGCATTCGCGCACCACGATCTTTCGAGCCTGCGCGTCTTGTTCACGGGCGGCGAGGCCGTCCCGTTCGAACGGGCCCGCGAGTTCGAGGACCGAACCGGCGCATGCGTCCTGCAGTTCTACGGGTCCAACGAGACCGGTGCGCTGTCGCGCACGACTCCGGATGATCCCCAGGAGCGTCGCCTGCGGACGGCGGGACGCGTGATCCCCGAGATGCACGTACGCCTGCTCGACGCCGACACCGACGAGGACGTGACGGCCGCCGGCGGGCCGGGCGTGCCGGTCGCAAAGGGACCGACGCTGTGCCTC
>DASQHW010000598.1:0-2614 GCA_035631895.1 Acidimicrobiia bacterium
TGGCGACTTCATGCGCGAGATCGGCCCGTTCGTCGACGGGTACTCGTTGTTCTGGTCGGTCGAGGGACGCGGTCGCAAGAGCGTCACGCTCGACTTGCGCACGGCCGACGGTCAGTCGGTGTTCCGGCGGCTGGCGTCCACCGCCGACGTCGTCGTCGAGAACTTCCGGCCGGGCACGTTGGAGGGCTGGAACATCGGACCGTCGTCGTTGCCGTCGCGCCTGGTCACCGTGCGCATCTCGATGTTCGGCCAGGACGGTCCGTACTCGCCGCGGCCCGGGCTCGACCGCGTGGGCATCGGCTACGGCGGCCTGTTGCACCTGACGGGATACCCCGACCGGCCGCCGGTGCGTGTCGGCGTGACGATCTCCGACTACCTCGCCGGCGTGTTCTCCGCACACGCGGCGACCGCCGCGTTGTACGCGCGCGACGCACGCGGCGGATCGGGCGCGGTGATCGACGCCGCGTTGTACGGCGCCGCGCTCCGCATCCTCGAGTGGACGCTCGCCGCCTACGACAAGCTCGGCGTCGTGCGGAATCGCGAGGGCAACCGGCTCGCGAACTCCGCACCGCTCGACAACTACCCCACCGCCGACGGCAAGTACGTCTGCATCGTCGCGGGCTCCGACGCGAACTTCGCCCGGTTGTGCAAGGCGATGGACCGGCTCGACCTGCTCGACGACGCGCGTTTCACACGGCTGGCCGATCGCGCCGCGCACGGCGACACCATCAACGGCATCGTGGCGGAATGGACGGTTTCGCTGCCGGCCCGCGAGATCGAGACGCGCTGCGTCGCGCACGACGTGCCGGTGGCGACCGCATACACGGCGGCCGACATCTTCGCGGACCCGCACATCACCGCACGGGAGGATCTCGTCACCGTCGACGACCCCGTGATCGGCGCGGTACGCCAGCAGGCCCCGTTCCCCCGCGCCGTCGGGTCGCCGCCCGTCGCGCCGACCGGCGCACCCGAGCTGGGTGCCGACACCGACGACGTGTTGTCGTCACTCGGGATGTCGGCGGACGAGATCGAGGTGCTGCGCGCGAAGGGCGTCGTGTGAGGGGCGTCGCGTGAAGGCGATCGCCGAAGGCTTGTTCGAGCTCGATGCGGATGGGGCGATCGCGTTGGTCGGCGGGTATTCGCGGACGAGCGGGCAATACCACTTCCCGCTGCTCGACACGTGCCCGTACTCGGGCGCGACGGACATCGAACGCGTGCTGTTGTCGCGCGAAGCCACGCTGTGGGCGTGGACGGCGGTCACCGCGCCGCCGCCCGGGTACGAGGGGCCCGTGCCGTTCGGGTTCGGTGTCGTCGAGCTCGTTGCCGAGCGGCTCCGGATCATCACGCGCCTGCGGGAATCGGATCCGTCGCGGTTGACGTACGGCCGGAACATGTCGCTCGTTGCCGACGAGCTTCCCGGTGGAGTGGTGACGTGGGCGTTCGAGTAGCGATCGCCGGGGTCGGCATGCACCCGTTCGGACGGCACGAGGGCGTGTCGAACACCGAGATGGGGGTCACCGCGGTGCGGGCGGCGTTGACGGAGGCCGGGCACCCGTCGTTCCAGGCCGCGTTCTGCGGGACCGCGTACGGCGGTGTCGCGTCGGGCCACAAGGTGCTGGGCGCCCTCGCGCTGACCGGCGTGCCGATCGTCGACGTCGAGGCCGGGTGCGCGAGCGGCGGCGCGGCCCTGCAGCTCGCGGCGGGCGCGATCCGGGCCGGCCAGTACGACTGCGTGCTGGTGTTCGGCGTCGAGAAGATGCCCAAGGGGATCATCCGCTCGTCGTTCTTCGAGCCGTGGCGCGAGGAGGCGGGACTCGCTGCCACCCCCGCGTACTTCGCGTTGCGGGCGCAGCGACTGATGCGCGAGGCGGGACTGACCAAGGAGCACCTCGCGTCGGTCGTCGTCAAGAACCGGCGGGCGGGCGTGCACAACCCGAACGCGATGTTCCGTGCCGAGGTGACGGGCGAGCAGGTGCTCGCGTCCCGCCTGGTGTGCGAGCCGTTGCACCTCTGGATGCTCTGCTCGCCGAACGAAGGCGCGGCCGCGATCGTGTTGCGGCGCGCCGAACCGGGCGGCGACGACCGCGTCACGCTCGCGTCCGCGCGATTGCGCTCGCACCTCCCCGGGAGCGTGCTCGGGGAGGCCACGCCGCTCTCGGGCATCGACGACAGCGACATCACTCCCCCGTCGACGCTCGCCGCCCGCGACGCGTACGAGGAGGCGGGCGTGGGGCCGGAGGACGTCGACGTCGTGGAGTGCCAGGACACCGACGCAGCTCGCGAGCTGCTGGCATACCAGGAGCTGCTGCTGTGCGGGCCGGGTGAGCAGGCCAAGTTCCTCGCGGAGCCGCCGGTGCCGGTGAACCCGAGCGGCGGGCTGCTGTCGAAAGGCGAGCCGCTCGGCGCATCCGCGCTCGGGCAGGTGATCGAGCTCACGCAGCAGCTCCGCGGCGAAGCGGGCGACCGCCAGGTCGCCGGCCGGCGTACCGGCGCGCGCCGGCCCGGCACCGCCGGCGCCCCCCGCGTCGGCCTCGCTCACACGGTCGGCCGCGGCGCCAACGCCAGTTGCGTGATCCTCACGACGTGAACCCCCGCGCGATCAGAACGCGCCGTC
>DASQHW010000599.1:0-3109 GCA_035631895.1 Acidimicrobiia bacterium
GGCGACCGAGGTTGCCGTGTCGGACGTTCTCGTGCCCGAGGGTGCGTCGGATACCGAGGTCCGGCTGTTGCGCGAGGTCGTGCAGTGCACGGCCGCCGACTACGCGGTCATCCTGGGAACGTCGTCACTGCGTGCCGGATATGTGCCCGTCCCCCGCCTCGGGCCAATCCTGACGTGGCGACCTCTCGCGGATGCGTCGGCGCCCCCACAACTGCGCGATCTGGATCTCTCGTTGGGCGACGTGGAGCTGTTTTGACCGCGCGTCGTCACTCACGCGGGCGCGACCCTGCGCGCCGCCTGCGCGCCGCGCTCGCGCGGCTCGGAGCGAGTCGCGCGATCGCTGCCTTGCGCAGGATGACTCGCCGCCTCGTGGACATCGGAGGATTGCGCGTGCGCGGCGCCGGCTCGTACCTCGGCGCGAAGAGACAGTGGACGCACTTGCTCGATCAAGCCGCGCGACTCCCACCTGCGCCGGAGAACGACGTTCGTGTCGACATCGTCGATCCCCGACACTGGCGCGACGCCGACGTCTCGGATTGCGAGCGGGTCTGCTTCGTCCTGCCGTCGACCGCGCCGGTGTCACAGGGCTGGGTGGCACGCCTCGCTGCACAGGTGGATGGGTCCACCGTTGCCGCGGCGCCACAGGTGGTGCACCCACGTCGTTCACTCGTGCGGGCGACGCCCCACGACGCGCACGTTCGCGAGCTCGGCTTCGACGTGGTGGTCGACGACGGCGCGCCGTCACTCGTCGCGCGCGACGCCGGGCATGTCGTGACGTTGGGCCGTCCGCCGGTACAGGTTGCGGGGGCCTCCGCCGCGGGACTCCTCGTCGATCGCCGCGCATTGGAGGCCGTAGGTGGGCTCCCCGAATGCGAGGACGCCGACATCGCCGTCTTCGAGCTGTGCCGGCGGCTCCGCGCCCGCGGCGGCCGCATCGTCGCGGTACCCGACGCAGTCGTCGTCGACGATCGCGCGGTGATTGGGGCGACTGCGCTCACACGGCCCCTCGCTGCGCACAGTGCGGCGTGGCGCCGTTACGTCGAACGACACGGTCCCGCACTTATGCGCGACGCCGCGCCGCTGCCGGGGGATGGGTTGCGAATCGCGCTGACGGTTGCGGCGCCGTCCGCGAAGGTCGCTTCCCGGTGGGGCGACTGGCATCTCGCACAAGCATTCGCGCGGTCGTTGCGCAAGCTCGGCCATCTCGTGCGCGTGCAGACGTTCGATCAAGCCGATGATCTGGCGTCGCGGTCCAGCGACGTGCATTGCGTGCTCCGGGGTCTTCGCGCCGTTCGCAGGTCTCCCGGACAGACGCACGTGCTCTGGATCATCAGCCATCCCGACACCGTCGACGTTGCGGAGTGCGACGAGGCCGATCTCGTGCTGGTCGCCTCGCAACGTTTTGCCGAGGAGCTGCGAGGCCGGACCCGAACGCCGGTCGAAGTGATGTTGCAGGCAACCGACGCAACACGATTCCATCCGATGTCGGGTGATCCGCGGCACGTACACGACGTCGCAGTTGTGGCAAAGAGCCGCGACGTCTACCGCACCGCGGTGGCCGACGCGATCTCAGCCGGACTCCGGCCTGCGATCTACGGCAGCGGCTGGGACGGGCTGATCGATCCGAGGCTCATCGCAGGTGAGTACGTGGCAAACGAAGACCTTCCGGTCGTCTACTCCTCCATCGGTGTGCTGTTGAACGACCATTGGCGAGACATGCGAGAGCACGGTTTCGTGTCCAACAGACTCTTCGACGCCCTTGCGTGCGGCACACCGGTGATCTCGGACGATGTTCCCGAGATTGCCGAGATCTTCGGCGATGTCGTCACCACGTATCACGATCCCGCGGAGCTTCGGTCGCTCGTTGAGGCGACGCTCGCCGATCCGGCGGCGGCACGGGCACGTGCCGCGCGTGGGGGTGAGATCGTGCGGGAGCGTCACACGTTCGACCAACGTGCCGCTCAGTTCTCCGAGAGTCTGAAGCGGCACGGCCTCGATCGCGAGCCGGGGGCGCGCGCGACTCCTTGACGTCCCCGGGATCAGCCGAGCGCTCCCGAGGCTGCGACCGTCTCCCCATGTGGCGCCCAGCGGGACAAGTCGATGCCGAACATCTCCTCGAGCCGCGCGACGTCGTCTCGAAAGTATTCCCACATCTCGAGCCGATCGTCCGGCGACAGCTCGTACTGATGGATCGCCTTTCCGCGACGATTGCTGAAGACGACGCCCGAGAGGCGGCTCGGAACGCACCCGGGGTCGGCGCCGACGTGGCGCAGGGCGGCCTGGTATACGCCTGCGGGGTCCTCACTCACATCGTCGTGCAAGAGCACCAGGAGCTTGTCCCCGAACTGCTCCACGAACGGCGCGAGGCTCGCCGCATACCAGCCGCCCGAGACGAGACAGAACCAGTCCTTCTCGGGCGGTTGGCGCGCGCGGACCAAGTCGACGAGCCGCAAGCCGGGAACGATTCGCTTCCGGCGAACGTGGTGCAACATCGCCGAGTTGGCGCGGTCGATCGGATTGCGGAGGATCGCGATCAGGCGGGCGTCGGGCAGGCCCTTCTTCATTCGCTCGGCGACCTTGCGGGGATCGTGACGCCAGATCATGTAGCCGGGCGTTGCCTCGCCGACGATCGGCTGGCGCTTCCAGCCCGCGAACTGCTCGCGGTAGCCATCCAAGCCGTACTTCCGCACCTTCCATTTCTCGTTCCAGAAGTGGAGCTCGGATGGCGCAGTGAAGATCTGCGGGTGCTGGCCGAGATTGATTCGTAACCATCGCGTCGCGCTCTTCTGCGCGCCGATGATGACGAATGTCGGCAGCGGCTTCCGGCTCATTGAACCGACATCGTTTCACACATCTTCGGTGCTCCGAGGGCCTAGCGGTGTCGCATGCGCGATGCGCGCCGCTTCGTCCAACGCTTGGCGCGCTGCATCAAGCGCCCGATTCCGGGCGCCTGATGCTGATCGTGACGCGGGGCGGCGGACTCAGGCACTGGCTCGGGCGGTAACCACACGGGATTCTGCAGACCCCGAGCGCCGTTCCGCTCGAGGACTGTCTCGGTGGTGCGAGCGACGATCTGCCAGTTGCCGTTCTCGCGCATTCGCATTCTTGC
>DASQHW010000600.1:0-2047 GCA_035631895.1 Acidimicrobiia bacterium
ACACGTTCGGCGCGCTCGAGCGCGGACGCGTTGCTGATGTAGCTGACGGCCATGTCGGCGAGCACTTGTGCCGCTTGGATGTCGTCGGGCAGCCACTCACGCGGTCTCGCGTCGTAGATGTTGAGGCTCCCGATGGTCTGGTCGGTCAGCCGCATCGGTATCGCAACGATCGACCGGAGGCCGAGCCGCACCGCGTCGGGCGCGAGCTCCGGCCATCGCGTCTCGGCCGTGAGATCGCTCGATTGCGCGACCACGCCGGATTTGTAGGCGTCGACGCAGGCGCCGCGTTGCGCGAGCTCCTGCACGCGTTCGATCTCGGTGATCGTTTCGCTCGACGCGGAGACGAAGTGGAGCAGGCCATCCTGATCACCGAGCGAGACGCCGGCGCCGGCGACGCCCAGTACGTCGCTGACGTGTTCGGTGAGCGACACCAGCACGTCTGCGACGGCGTAACGCAGCACCAGAGTGCGGGCGAAATCCGACAACGCTTGGAAGAGCAGCTTCTCGTCGGCCATGACATACCTGATTTCGTCGAGCGCATTGCCGGAGGGCCAGCACGGGCCGGGCGGTGCGCCGCAACGGAGATCGGCGGTCATCACACGACAGATGTCGGGAGCTCCACGTACGAGGACTACGTGCTCGCAGCCTCGATGAGCGGAACCCGCGGAGGGCAAGGCCGGCACCGGGATCGTCCGGCAGCCCCGCGCCGATTGCGTCCCGCGGCGTCCAAAGGGACGGCAGACGCTCGCCTCCGCCGGCACGAACGACCTCGCGCCGCGATCCGCACGACAGGATTTGTACACCGCGCAACGGGGGAGCAACAGCAGGCCTTGATGGCGTAAACGCCGACACGGTGAGCTTCGGTACGGGCGTGCCGACATTTTTTGTCGACGAAGAGCGTTGCGCGGCGAGTCACGGACGCGCGCTTCAGCCGGAGTTGCCGCACGGCCGATACCGGATCGCGAGCCGCAGTCGGACGGAGGGGTCGATGACTGCTCGTCGTGGAACCCTTGGGCATCGTCGTCTGCACGCCGGTGATCGTCGCGCGGTCGTCGGGTGCGAAGGTGGCTTCACAATTCTCGAGCTCGTGGTCGCGCTGAGCTTGCTCGCGGTCGTCGCAGTGGGCTTCGCGGCGAGTGTGGGCCTGGGCTTTCGCGGCATCGCGATCGCACGACAGCGACAATCTGCCGTGCAGATCGCGAGTGCCCGCCTGGAAGAGGCTCGGTACGACAACTATTCGCAGCTGGCACTACCGAACACGTTGTCGCACAGCACGGACCCGGCAAACCCGGATTACTTCGTGTCGAATGACGGATCGACGTTCGACGTGTCCGGCACCGGACAGTTCGAGCCACTTGTCTACAGCGCATCTGGTGTCGCGAACCATTTCCAGGATCCCGTCCAGGTCGGTGCTGTGCTCATGCAGGTCTACGAGTACGTGACGTGGGTGAACGACGCAAGCGCAGGCGGAGCCAATGCGTACAAGCGCGTGACGATTGTCGTGGTGTACAAGACGCCGGTCTCGACAGGAATCAGCAGGATGGTGCGCCTGTCGTCATTCTTCACTCCGGACGCGGTCACGTTTCCGACGACCACGACGGTCGCGACACCAACGACCACAGTGGCTACGACGACCACGACGGTACCTACAGGCACCACCACAACGGCACCGGGCAGCTGTTCGGGCACACCTGTAGGAGGCGCCTTCGCGATCGGTACACCAAGCGGATCGGTGTCGGGGTTCACACCATCGACCAATGTCACACTCAATGTGACGGTCACCGGCTCCTGCACCCCCATCCAGGCGCGGTTCTCGAATGACGGCACGACGTGGGGAGCGTGGATCGCGACGAGCGGCGGCACACAACAGATCTCGTGGTCGATCCCCGCCGGCGACGGGAACAAGACGGTGTACGGCCAGGTGCAAGACAGCAGCGGCGGCACCGCGGGAATGGCGAACCAGTCGATCGTGCTCGACGCGACGCCTCCGACGACGCCGGGCGGATTGACCTATAGCGCGTCCTGCTCCGGGAACAACCGCACCGTA
>DASQHW010000601.1:0-5404 GCA_035631895.1 Acidimicrobiia bacterium
CTGCTCCGCCACAGATCGCGCGCGCCCGCGCGCGCGGCGCCGAGGACCCATACCGATGATCCGGTGGGGGGACTTCCGTCCGCGAGACGCGCCGCAGGGACGTCGGCGGCGTCGGCGACATCGACGACGACGAGATCGGTCATGCGGTCGCGACCGACGACGTTTCCGACGTGCTGCTGTCCGTCGCCCGTGAGGACGTCGACCTGCGTCGCATTGCCCACCACGCGCGCAGACGTCAAGACGCGGCCGGCATGGCGAACACAGACGCCTGATCCCCGACGCGTCCCCAGGGCGTCGCGGGCCGCGATCGCAACAATCGAAAGGCCTGTAGTGGCCACGTTCTGCGGCACGGTCGCGATGGCGTGTAGGCCACCTGCCGTATCTGACTGCTCCGTTGTCGACGCACCGCGATCCAGGACGCCCGCGATCGCGAGCGCCGAGATCGTGACCAGCGCGCCGGCCGCGCCGCCGGCGATTGGCAGCATCCAGGTCCGGAACCGCCGGCCGGGGGACCGCGGACCGCCACTTCCGGGCACGAACCCGGCGCCTACCGGCGGGAGCTCCGTGGGGTGCCGCCAGAGCCGGTCGAGCGGATCGGGGAGCGCACCGCGCGACGGGTGCTCGTCCGGAGAGCCCTCGTCGGCGGGCTCGTTGTCGTGCTCGCCGTACCCCATGCGCTGGCGAGTGTAATGACGCATCGCTGTCGAACGGCCGCGCCGTTGGCGGCATGCATGGCCGCCCGGCCGGGCGTTCCGGCAGTGGTTGTTCCTAGACTGCGGCCGTGCTCCGACCCTCGTCCGACGCGCGCGAGTGGATCGCGCTCACATCCGATTGTCTTCCCACCGCCGACGCGATCGAGTGGACGACGACGCCCGCTGCGGGCGCGGTCGTGATGTTCGCAGGTGTCGTCCGCGACCATGCCGAAGGCCGCGAAGGCGTGCGCGCGATGACGTACGAGGCGTACGACGAGCCTGCAGTGCGCGCAATGGGTGAGATCGCCCGCGAGCTGCGCGATCGCTGGCCGGATGTCGAGCGCGTCGCACTCTTGCACCGCGTCGGCGATCTCCAGCTTTCGGAGACGTCGGTGCTCGTCGTCGTGTGCTCACCGGATCGACGTGCCGCATTCGACGCGGCCTTGTTCGCCATTGACACGCTGAAGGAGAGCGTGCCGATCTGGAAACAAGAGCACTGGTCCGGCGGGTCCGATTGGGCGCTGGAACAACATTCCATCCGACCGGTCGCACCGGCGTAGGGAGCGATGTGGCGTTCTTGTTGTTCGCAGTGATCGTGAGCGCGGTGGGAATCGCAATCGTGCTCGTGCGCAACCGTCGTCCGACGTCGATGGAGCACAGCATCGCCGAGTTCGAGCGGGGGCGACGCGCCCTCGCACCCGACGCGCCCGAACCGCCCGCGCGCCGGCATCATCGGACCGAGTGAGAGGCAGGTCGCCCTGCCTCGTGATCTTGCGATCGATCTCGGCACTGCCAACACGCTGGTCTATGCGCGTGGCAACGGCATCATCCTCAACGAGCCGACCGTCATCGCGCTGAACAGCCGCACGCAAGAAGTCCTCGCGATGGGTCAAGAGGCCTGGCAGATGATCGGCCGGACCCCTGGATACATCGTCGCCGTGCGGCCTCTTCGCGGCGGTGCCATCACCGACTTCGACATCACACAGCGGATGATCCGCTTGTTGTTCCAGCGGGCCGGTGTGAACCGGCTCTCGCGCGCGCGTGTGCTGATCTGCGTTCCTTCGGCCATCACACACGTCGAGAAGCGCGCAGTGCTCGAAGCGGCGCGGCGTGCAGGGTCTGCACAGACGCATCTCCTCGAGCAGCCGATGGCGGCGGCGATCGGCGCCGGGCTCCCGATACACGAGCCGATGGGCAACATGGTGATCGACATCGGCGGTGGTACGACCGAGATCGCGGTGATCTCGCTGGGCGGTGTCGTCGCGCTGGAAGCCCTGCGTGTCGGGTCGTTCGACATCGACAGCGCGATTCAGGCGTATGTACGGCGCGAGTACGGCATCGCGATCGGCGAGCGCACCGCGGAGGAGATCAAGCTGGCGATCGGTTCCGCGTACGCCGTCGATGACGAATTCAAGGCAGAGGTGCGCGGGCGCGATCTCATGTCAGGATTGCCCAAGACGATCATGCTCGTTCCCGAGGAAGTGCGCGCCGCGATCGAGGAGCAGCTCCGAGCCATTTGTGACGCGGTCATCGCCTGCCTCGCGCGCACGCCGCCGGAGCTCGCGCAGGATCTGATCCTGAACGGTGTGCACCTCGTCGGCGGCGGCGGCATGCTCCGCGGGCTCGACCGGCGCATCCAGGACGAGACCGATCTGCCGGTGCATCTCGTCGACGCACCGCTCGAATGTGTCGTGCTCGGCGCCGGCCGGTGTCTCGAGAGCTTCGATTCTCTGCGAGACCTGTTCATGGAATGAGCTGCTCAGTCGCGGAGCAGATCCTCGGCAGCTTGGCGCACCTGCCAGTCGCGGTCCCCGAGCGCGCGCCGTAACCGATCTTCGACCTGTTCGCCCTCGAACGCGGCGAGTGCGAGCACCGCGCGACGTCGTATTGCGGACTTGTCGTCACATGCATGCAACACGGCCGGAAGCGTCGACGGGTCGCCGACCGCGCCGAGCGCGGCGACGGCCGCCTCGCGCACGAGGGCGTCCGGATGTGAGGTGGTCGCGGCAGCGAGCGCGGAGACGGCCCGCGCCGTTGGGCGCGGGTGCTCACCGATCGCGTATGCGGCAGCTTCTGCAACCCAGAGATCGTCATCGGCGAGAAGCGCGAGCAGCGTCGAGCACGCGGCAGACCGGCCGAGTTGCGGCGCGACCTGGGCGGCCCGGAGTCGCACACGACGGTCGTCGTCCGCCGCCGCGTGTGCCCACGCGTCACGGCTGAGGTCCCGTGGCGCGTCTGCGACCAGCCGGGCAAGCGCGACGGCCCGCACGCGCGCGTCGGGGTCGTGTCGGACGAGATCCACGAGCGCCGGCCAATCCGACGTGGTCGCGGCGGACGTGGCGCGGGCGGTCGCGTCCATGCAGACAAAAGGTAAACGACGCCTGTTCCCTACAGCGAGATGTGTGGTGTGCCGATCTGCACCTCGACGGCCGCGATACGTCGGCGCGAGAACGCCACGAACGCTCGGGAAGCCGTCGAAGCAGGCAACGGAGTCGGTGTCGCTGGACGGGGCGACACCGGCTCACGTGCCGGAACCGAGCCCCGCGGGGGTTCCGTCGTTCAGCGGCCGCCGGCCGACAATGCCATCAGGAGTCCCAGGCCCACTCCGCCGGTCGCGAACGCGGCACCCAGGGCAGTCACGGCGACCAGTCCCGCGATCTTGGCAATCGTGCGCCCGTGTCTCGGCTCCGGTCCCGGCACGAGCGCGTGGTGGCGCGACCGGGACGCGACCTCGGGCATGGCACTCTGGTGACCGGTGGACACGAGGCGGCTCCTTCTCCTGACGCGAAAACCCGCATGTGTTGGGTCGGCGCGCGCCGTTCGGAGCTGAAGGAATGGGCGAGACACTGCTCGGGCCGCCGGTGGCCGCGACCGAGGGCGGCCGAAGACCGCGTACCTCGTTGTGGGGCATCTTCGGTCTCGGCGCCACGATCTTGCTCATTGCGATCGTGATCGCCGGGTTCCTCATCCACGTGCCGTACTCGACACTCTCGCCGGGCGATGCCGTGCCGCTCACACAGCTCGTGCGCGTCACCGGTGGCAAGACGTTCCCCGACGCCCGCGGCGACATCCGTCTCTTGTACGTGCGGGAGCGAAATCACGTGAATGTCTGGCGGTTCCTGCAGGCGCAGTTCGCCGCCGACACGGACGTCATCAAGGACAATGTGTTGAATCCGACCGGTCAGTCCCAGACGCAGCAGAACGCGCTGGCGGATCAGCAGATGGCAGACGCGAAGAATGCTGCGACGAAGGTCGCGCTCGAGGCGGCGGGCTACACGGTCCGGCCCATTGCCGGCTTGACCGTCAGCGACCTGGTATCCGGAACTCCCGCCGAGAGGGTGCTGAGGTACGGCGACATCATCCTCACGGCCGACGGACGCACGATCACCGGGAGTCGTGACCTCACCGACGTCATCGAGAAGCACCGTGCCGGGGAGCAGGTGACGATCGGCATCCTCCGGAGCGGTCAGCGGCAAACCGTCAAGGTTGGGATCGCGAGCGACGCGACTCGCCGGTTCATCGGTGTCATCGTGACGCCCCGGTTCGCTTTCCCCGTCAACGTCGAGATCGACACCGCGGGGATCGGAGGACCGTCCGGAGGCCTCGCGATGGCGCTCGCGATCCTCGACGATCTCACGCCGGGCAATCTCACCGGTGGGACGCGTGTCGCGGTGACCGGCACGATCGGATTCGCGGGAACCGTGGGTGAGATCGGCGGCATCGAGCAGAAGGCGGTCGCGGCGCGAGCTGCGGGTGCGCGCTTGTTCATCGTGCCCGCGTGCACCATGCCCGAGACAAAGGTGTCGTGCGAGACGGACCTTCAGCGCGCCACGAAGCGCGTCGGTGCAAAGGTGAAGGTCGTGGCGGTACAGACGTTCGACGAGGCGCTCCGCGTGTTGCGCCAGAACGGCGGTGACGCCGTGCAGAGGATGGGGCCGGACGCGAAGGCGGCCTGACCGGGCACGTCGCGACAGGCGGTGGTTAGCATGCCCGCGGGTGGAGGAGCGCCTACCCCGCCGTCCGGGGTGTCTGGGGGAGCCCGATGACAGAGACCGACAGGCGGCAACGGCTCATCACGAGCACGCCGCATCTCTCGCCCGAAGAAGTTGCGTCGCGGTCGTTCGCGACGGGCTTCCGGGGCTATTCGGAAACCGAGGTCCGCGGGTTTCTGAAGCGCGTCTCCGAGCAGCTTGCCGCCGAGCGGGAGCGCGAGCGTGAGCTCGAGGGGGCTGTCGACGCGCTCGAGGAGCAGTTGCGACAGCCCCGACCGCTGAACGAGAAGGAACTGCTCGACGCGCTCGGTGAGGAGACGGCGCGGTTGCTGCGTTCGGCACGCGAGGCCAGCGAGAACATTCGCAGGAAGTCCGAAGAGCTCGCCGCAGAGAGGCTCGAGGAGGCAACCACCGCGGCCGAGCGCATGCGCACCGAGGCGGAGCAGATCTTGATGGTGCGCACGCAGGAGGCCGAGGAGCGCGTCGCGGAGATCATGGCGGCGGTGCACACCCGCGTGAAGGAGCTGTCCGACGCGGCGACCGCGGAATCGGAGGGAATCGTCGAGGCGGCACGCGCGCACGGCCGGGAGATGCTGGACGAAGCGAAGGCGGCGCGAGAGCGCGTGCTCGGCGATCTGGTGCGGCGGCGCGCGCTCCCGCTCGGCGGCAAGCTGCTCGGAGACGCGCTTCAGAAACCCGCGGACCTCGGTTTCCGAATAG
>DASQHW010000602.1:0-2551 GCA_035631895.1 Acidimicrobiia bacterium
GGCGAGCTCGCGAGGCGGTGTCCGGGTCGTGATGCCGTCGACCGTGACCGTGCCGAGCAACGTCCCGCCGGTGAAATGCGGCACGAGCCCGTTCACGGCACGTAGCAGCGTCGACTTTCCCGCGCCGGTCTCGCCGATCACGAGAAAGAACTCGCCCTCGTCGACTTCGAGGTTCACATCGACCAGCGCCGGTAGCTGCGCGCCGGGATACGTGAAGGTGACGTGCTCGAACGTGATCATGTCGCGGCCGTCGGGAGTACGGGCGTGAGGAATGCAGGCAACGAGGCACACAGGACGCCGATCGCAGGAAGGACCGGCAGCGACGGCGCACGCAACGGGCTGTACGCCGGGTGCAGACCGTCGATCCCGAGCCGCCCCGCGATGACGAGCGCGGCAAGCGCAGCCGCCCCCGACACGACGGTCATCCATTCAGGTGATCGCCAGGGGTCGGGCCGGTAGCTCGAACGCGTCGCGCTCGCGCTCGACGCGCGCAAGCTCGCGGCGAGAAGCACCGCGCCGAGCGCGAGCATGGGGATGCCGAGCACCCGAGGCGCGCCGCTTTCGAGCACACCGAAGACGCCGACCATCACCGCGAGCGCACCGACGAGCGTCGCGGCCTGGCCCGCGCGGCGGCGACGCGCCGGTACACACCCGCGGCGGCCATAGCCGCGACTGTCCATGGATGCGGCGAGCTCGAGTGATCGCTCGAGAGCACCTTCGAGCACCGGCACTGCCATGCCGCGCAGCCCCCGGAGGCCGCGCGACGGGCGCCCTCGCAGGCGACGCGCATCGCGCACGTCGGCAATTGTCGTGACCGTCTGCGGAGCGAACGACAACGCGACGGTGACGACGACGCCGAGCTCGTAGAGGACCGACGGCACGGCGCGCAGCAGCCGGGAGGGGCTCGCGAGGCTGTTCGCGGCCCCGATGCAAACCAGGAGCGTCGCAAGCTGAAGACCCTCGTCGAACGCGGCCACGATCGCTTCGGTCGTCACCGGACCGCCGAGTGTGACGCCCGCGGCCCAGGACGGCAGATCACCGTGCGGCAAGGTGAACAGCACGTGACCGGGCAGGCGTTGCCCGAAGAGCATCTGCAAGAGGATGCGCACGACGACGATCGCGAGCCCAAAACGCAAGAACGCGCCGAACGAACGCGCCCACGGCGCCTGAGGTCGCCGTGCTGCCACGACGAGCCACGTCGAGCCGATCAGCAACGCGAGCAGGATGGGATTGGTCGTGCGCAATGCGGTGGCGCCGAGGGTGAGGGCCCACACCCACCACGCGAGCGGGTGCAGCGGCCGCGGCCTCACGTTGCCGGCCGGTTCCGCCGCCGGGCGGCAAGTCCTCCGCCGGCAGCGAGTGCGACAACGAGCACCACGCCGACCACGAGGCCGACGGGCGCACCGTCATGCGAACGTTGCGCCGTTGCGCGTGCCGCAAGCGCGCGCTCCGGTGACGGCGGGAGCGTCGTCGACGAGGTCGCGGCCGTCTCGGTACGCGGTATCCGCGGTGTAGCCGCGACCGTCGTTCGAGGCGTCGCCACACTCGGCCTGGTTCCCGGTTCACTCGCTGCGGTACTTCGGGCCGGACGGTTCGTCGGTGGCGTCGTCGCTCCCCCGGTCGTGATCTGTGACGCGGCCGGTGGCAACGGAGGCGGTGACGGTGGCGGTGCACACGGAGCGGTGCTCGCCGGCGCACGCGGCGGTGGATCGGTCGGCAGCCCGCTCCCGTCGGGCTCCCATCGCCAGCCCTCGACGACGCCCGACGACACTCGCTCCCCGGCTGGACCGATGTTCGCGTAGGACCACGACCCGTTGACTCCGTGGAAGTACGCCCAATAGCTGTAGTGCGTGCCGGCGTGCTCACCGCAGCCCTGCGCGGGCACACCGTCGATCGCGCACAAGAGGCCCGACGCGTCGAAGCGCGGCTGCGGCAACCCGAGCATTGACGCACGGGTCGAGAGCACCGTGGCACCGTTGTCCGTGCTTCCTGCCGCGACGCATACCGCGCTGGGCGCGCTGCTGTCGCCGTGATCGACGATGATCGTCACGTGCGTCTGGCCGGCCGCGCACGGGCGCGCGAGGGCGTCCGCGTGGGACGTAGGTGCAACGAGCGCAGAGACACCGGCGCACACTGCGACGAGCAGGCGACCCGCCCGTCTCATGCGCGTCGCCGGCGCGTGCCGGCGAGGCACGCGCCGCCGGCAACAAGCGCACAGACGGCAACGAGTGCAGCCGGCGTGGTGTCCGATCCTGTGCGCGGAAGCACGTGCTGCGCCTCGGCCGCCGCGACATTGGTCATGCCGGTGGTGCTCGTGGTCGGCTGCGGTGAGCCCAGCACCGCAATCGTCGTTGTCGGCGTTGTCGTCGTTGCCGAAGCGCACGGCGCCGGGAGCGCGGCGTCGATCGTCGCGGAGGTAACCGGCAGCGCGACCTGCGCGAGCGCGGGCGTCGCCTGCGCGGTCGCGAGCTCGTCGGGAGCGAGCACACCGCCGGCGCCCGGTTGGAACGCAATGCCGCCGCGGTCGGCAGCCGGCGCCGTGCAACCGGCT
>DASQHW010000603.1:0-9374 GCA_035631895.1 Acidimicrobiia bacterium
CGTGTCGAGCACACCGGCACGATCACCTGGACCCCGTGTCTCAACGGTGCCGTGCAGTGCGCGACCTTGGGCGTGCCACTCGACCCCGCGCATCCGGATGGAGATCAGATCTCGCTGGCGCTCGCCCGGCGACCGGCGTCGGGCAAACGCGTCGGTGTGCTGCTGACGAATCCGGGCGGCCCGGGCGCATCGGGCGTCCAGTTCCTCGAGGACGCGGACGTCGCGTTCCGGCCCGAGATCCTGCGCCGGTTCGACATTGTCTCCTGGGACCCACGTGGCGTCGGCGCGAGCGCGCCGATTCGCTGCATGGACAACCTCGACGCGTTCTTCGCCGTCAACCGGAGCCCCGAGAGTGCAGCAGCGGTGGCACAGAACGTCTCCGTCGCGCGCGAGTTCGCCGCCTCGTGCAAGCAGCACAGCGGTCGAGAGCTCGAAGACGTCGCGACGTCCGACACCGTGCACGACATGGACGCGATCCGGGCCGCGATCGGCGAGGCGCGGATCAGCTACATGGGCTTCTCCTACGGCACGTACCTCGGCGCCCGATACGCGGACGCCTATCCGCAGCACGTCCGCACGATGGTGCTCGACGGTGCGATCGACCCGTCGGTGTCCTACACGGCGAGCACGATCGCGCAGGCGAAGGGATTCGAGCAGGTCCTCGATGGGTTCTTCGCCTGGTGCCGGGAGAACACGCGTTGCGGCTTCGCGCGCGGCGGCGACCCCCGGGACGCCTACGACCGGCTCCAGCTCGCGGTTGCCGCGGAACCGGCACCGGCCACCGTGCACGGTGAGGCCCGCACGCTCGGCCCGGGCGAGTTCGACATCGGCGTCGCGAACGCGTTGTACGCCGGCCAACCCGGGTTCGGGACGCTCGCCGACGCGTTGGTCGAGACGGCGCGCGGCTCGGGCGATCGGATGCTCGCGCTCGCGGACGACTACACACAGCGGCAGCCGGGGGGCAAGTATTCGAACCTGACCGCGGCGTTCTATGCGACCAGCTGTCTCGACGGGCCGGCCCCGCGCACGGTCGCGGACGTGCAACGTCTCGCCGATCTGGCTTCCCGTGCCGCCCCCCATTTCGGCGCGTCGAGCGCATGGCTGGGGTTGCCGTGCACCTTCTGGCCGGTGCCACCGCGTGACAAACCGGCCGCGGTGCATGCCGCGGGCGCGCCGCCGTTGCTCGTCGTCGGCACCCTCGACGATCCGGCGACGCCGTACGTGTGGGCCACATCGCTCGCGAGTCAGCTTCGCAGCGGCCACCTGCTCACCTTCGAAGGGGACGGTCACACTGCGTACGGGCGGGGGAGCTCGTGCATCGACGACGCGGTCGACGGCTATTTGGTCAACGCGAAGCTTCCGCCGGACGGCACCCGGTGCCCGGCGCCGTGAGCCGCCGTCAGGTCGCTTCGAGTGACAGCATCTTGATCGCGTTGCCGCGCACGATCTTGTAGACGACGTCGTCGGGCAGGTGACCCATCATCTCCGTCGCCACCCTCTTGGTATCCGGCCACGTGGAGTCCGTGTGCGGATAGTCCGTCTCGAAGGTGATGTTGTCGACCCCGACCCGTTCCAGCGATTCCAAGCCGTGCCGGTCGCGGAAGAAGCAGCCGTAGACATGATCGAAGTAGTACGTCGACGGCGGCGCCGGCACGATGTCCTTCACGCCACCCCAGGCACGGTGCTCGCGCCAGACGTCGTCGGCGCGCTCGAGCACATACGGCAACCATCCGATCTCGCCCTCGGAGTATGCGAGCTTCAGGCGTTCGAACCGCACGAGCACGCCCGAAAACAAGAAGTCCGAGAGTGACGCCATCGCGTTGTTGAAGCTCAGCGTCGCAGCGACCGCGACCGGTGCGTCAGGCGATGTCGCCGGCATCTGTGAGGACGACCCGATGTGCATGCACACGACCGTGTTCGTGTCCTGGCACGCAGCGAAGAACGGATCCCACTCGCCCGAATGGATCGAAGGCAGGCCCAGCTTGGGCGGGATCTCGCTGAAGCAGACCGCGTGCACACCCCGAGCCGCGTTCCTCTGCACCTCGTCCGCCGCGAGCCGCGCGTCCCAGAGCGGCACAATGGGCAACGGGATCAGGCGTCCGCCGCTGTCGCCGCACCATTCCTCGACCATCCAATCGTTGTACGCGAGCACGCACGCGTGCGCGAGCTCGCGGTCTTTCCCCTCGAGGAACGTCTGCCCACAGAAGCGTGGGAACGTCGGGAACGAGAGCGAAGCCTCCACCCAGTTCAGGTCCATGTCGTCGAGCCGCGCTTTGGGCTCGTAGCAGCCGGGGCGCATCTCGTCATAGGTGATCGGCGACATGGTCATGTCGTCACGCTCGAAGCCCACGGCAGCGACATGACGCTTGTTGATGTACACGAGATCCTCGTACACCCAGCAGTCCGCGAGGGGGCCGTCGGGGTCGAACGTCTGCTCGTAGGCGCCGCCCCCGATATGGCGCATCGTGCCGATCCCGCGCCGTTCGACGCGCGGGCCGCGCGCTTTGAACTTGGCCGGCAGCCAAGCCTCCCAGACGTGCGGCGGCTCGACGACGTGGTCATCGACGCTGATGATCTTGGGCAGGTCGGCCTGCATGCGGCTCCCGGCGGCGGGGAAGGGGAGGGGTCGGACGCACTGTACGCGCCGGAGCGGCACTGCCAGATCGGTGCGCGGGCGTGCGCAGTGCAAGACCGTGGAAGCGATCGGCCGGGCTTGCCGCCCGTAAGCTTCCGGCCTCGTGGAGCTGCGTTACTCCGAAGCCGATGAAGGTTTCCGCTCGGGCCTTCGCTCGTGGCTCGATCTCACGCTTCCTGCGCTCGCGCCGCAACCACCACGCGACGCGTGGGAGGAGCGCCGGAAGTGGGACACCGACTGGCAGCGCCGGCTGTTCGACGCGGGCTACGCGGGGCTGCACTGGCCCAAAGACTACGGCGGGCGAGGGGCGTCACCGTCGGAACAGCTGATCTTCTACGAGGAGACGGCCCGGGCGCACGCGCCGTACGTCGGGGCGAACTTCGTCGGCACGCTGCACGCCGGGCCCACGCTGATCGAAGAAGGCACCGACGCGCAGAAAGCGGAGCATCTGCCGAAGATCCTGCGCGGCGACGAAGTGTGGTGCCAGGGCTTCTCGGAACCCGGTGCAGGCTCGGATCTCGCGTCGCTGCGAACACGGGCGGTGCGCGATGGCGACGACTACGTGCTCAATGGCCAGAAGATCTGGTGCTCGTTCGGCAACATCGCCGATATCGGTGAGTTCCTCGTGCGCACCGACCCGGACGCGCCCAAGCACAAGGGCATCTCCTGGCTGATGCTGCCGATGCACCTGCCCGGCATCGAGATCCGCCCGATCAAGACCGTGCTCGGCAGCTCGGAGTTCTGCGAGGTCTTCCTGAACGACGTCCGGGTCCCGGTCGCGAACCGGGTGGGTGCCGAGAACGACGGTTGGCGCGTGACGAACGTCACGCTGAAATACGAGCGCGGCACGGCCTTCGTGAGCGAGCTGGTCGACTCGATCCGGCTGTGCGAGGGACTGGTGCGCAGCCGCGGCAAGGACCACCAGCGAGAGCTCGGACGCTGTCTGGCAGAGTTCGATGCGCTGTGGTCGCTCACCAAGCGCAACGTGTCGCAGGCAGCGCGTGGCACGACGGGGCCGGGAGCGATGGTGATGAAGCTCGCATATTCGGAGGCGCGGCAGGTGTTCGGCGAGTTGTGCATACGCGTCCTCGGGCGGGAGGCTCTTCACATCGATGACAACGAGCTCGTCGAAGAGCGCTTGCGCGTGTTGGCGCTGACGATCGCCGCGGGCGCGTCGCAGATTCAGCGCAACATCATCGGCGAGCGCGTTGGGGCTGCCGCGGGAGCCCAGGTAGTCGTGGATCTCGACCTCTCCGACGACCAGATCGCGTTGCGTGACGGGATCGCGTCGCTCCTCGCGGCACGCGTCCCGATGGAGCGCGTGCGCGCAGGTTTCGACCGCGCCATGTTCGACGAGCTCGCCCGCGGCGGGGTCTTCTCGCTTCGCAAGGACGGCTTCTCCTGGGCCGACTGCGCCGTCGTGATGGAGCAGCTGGGCCGCTTCGCAGTTCCCGGGCCACTGGTCGCTTCGGTGTTGCTCGGTGACGGCCGGATCACCGGGACCGCAGCGGCGCCGGAGCCGCCCGTCTGGATCGAGCATCTCGACATGCTCGACGTCGTGGTGGTGGACGGTCATCCGCTCCGGATCGCAGATGCGAAGGCGGTGGCCGCCGAGTCCTCACCGTGGCCGCTCGACCCTCTCACGCCGGTCTCGTACGTGGAGACGCTCCCGGCGCTCGACGTCCTCGACTTCGACGCCGACGAGTGGCGCCTCGCGGGGACCACCCTCACTGCCGCCCTGCAGGTGGGCCTCGCCGGCCGCCTCGTCGAGATGGCGGTCGACTACGCGAAGGAGCGTGTGCAGTTCGACCGGCCGATCGGATCGTTCCAGGCCGTGAAGCACATGTGTGCGGACATGTTGACGCGTACCGAAGTTGCACGCGCCGCGGTGTATGCGGCCGGCGCGAAGCTGGACGAAGGAGCCGACCGTCCCGACTTCGATCGGCTGGTGTCGGGCGCGAAGATCGTGGCCGGCGAGGCCGCGATCGCGAACGGCAAGACCGCCACGCAGGTCTTCGGCGGCATGGGTTTCACGTGGGAGGTGGATGTGCATCTGTTCCTGAAGCGGGCGTGGGTCCTCGAGACCCACTTCGGCACTGCCGACCGGCACGCCGAGATGATCGCCGCGGCGGTCGCGTCGTGACCCGTTCGCAGACCACCATCCTCGAGGCGCTCGCGACCCGCCTCGCCCGCGAACCCGACACGCTCTACCTGGACTTCGAGGGCGAGCAGTACACGGCGAGGCGGATGGACGACGAGTCCACACACCTTGCGCACACGCTGGCGGGATTCGGCGTTCGGCACGGTGATCGTGTCGCGACCCTGCTCGCCAACCGCGCCGAGCAGGTCGTGAGCTTCTTCGCGGCGCTGAAGCTCGGCGCCGTGCAGGTCCCGATCAACACCGCCTACAAGGGTGAGTTCCTCCGCCATCAGCTCGCCGACTCCGGCGCCCGCGTGTTCATCGTGCAGGGCGACTTCGCGTCGCGGGCCGTCGAGGTCGTCGGCGATGCCTCCACACCCGACCTCGCGTATGTCGTCGTCGTCGACCCGCCCGACGCGGTCATCGATGCCGTGCCGACCATGTCCTGGGACGATGCGCTGGCGACGGCCGCAAGTGGCGGTGCCATCGACTCGGCGAAGGTGCGGCCGGGCGACCTGGCGTGCTTCATCTACACCGCGGGCACGACCGGCCCCTCGAAGGGTTGCATGCTGTCGCACAACTACGTCGTGAGCCTCGCCGAGCAGATCGCCCGCGCGTGGGACCGGAAACCGGATGACATCGTGCTGACACCACTGCCGCTCTTCCACTTCAACGCGATCGCGGTGTGTGTCGTCGGGTCGTTGGTGACCGGTGGGAGTGCCGCGATCGAGCGCCGGTTCTCGGTGAGCAACTTCTGGCCCGAGGTGCACCGCACCGGTGCGACGATGGTGAGCATGCTCGGCTCCCTTGCGATCCTGATCGCGAATGCCGACGACCATCCCGATCAGCAGGGGCACCGCCTGCGTTTGTGCGCAGCCGCGCCGATGCCGCCCGATACCGACCGCGC
This sequence comes from Acidimicrobiia bacterium, assembly GCA_035631895.1. Taxonomy (GTDB): domain Bacteria; phylum Actinomycetota; class Acidimicrobiia; order IMCC26256; family PALSA-610; genus DASQHW01. Next base: position 5,683 of record DASQHW010000603.1, read on the forward strand.
CTGGCAGGAACGCTTCGGGTGCAAGACGTTCAGCGGCGGCTACGGCCTCACCGAGGCATCACTCCTGTCGATGCTCGACGCGGGGGAGCAGAACAAGCCCGGCGCGGCCGGCAAGCCGAATCGGCACGAGTTCGAGGTGAAGCTCGTCGACGACGACGACGTCGAGGTGCGGACCGGCGAAGTCGGTGAGATCGTGTGCCGCCCAACGGGCCCGAACCTGATGTTCGCCGGCTACTGGAATCGTCCGGAGGCGACCGTCGAAGCCACCCGCAACCTCTGGTTCCACACCGGCGACCTCGGCCGCCTCGACGAGGACGGCTATGTGTATTTCGTCGACCGCAAGAAGGACGCGTTGCGGCGGCGCGGGGAGAACATCTCGAGCTTCGAGATGGAAAAAGTGTTGTACGGGCACGAGGCGATTCGCGACGCGGCGGTGCACGCGGTGCCGAGCCCGTTCGGCGAGGACGACGTGAAGGTCACCGTCGTGCTCCAGGACGGTGCGGGGGTCAGTGAAGAGGACCTTTGCCGCTGGGTTGCCGAGCGGGTGCCGTTCTTTGCCATCCCGCGCTACGTCGAATTCCGTGACGACCTGCCGCGCAACCCCGTCGGCCGGGTCCTGAAGTACCAGCTCCGCGACGAAGGCGTGACGGCGGCGACGTGGGACCGGGAAGCCGCGGGCGTGAGCTTCGAGCGCCGGTGACCGCGTCGCTCATAATGTCCCTATGTGGGTGTGGGTATGTGAGGGCTGCGGGCACTCGGTAGAAGACGCGGCGGCACGATGCCCGACGTGCGGGCACAAGGCGCCAAAGCCGCCGCGGTCCACTCGCACGCGCATCGGCCGTAGGCGCAGCAGCCGCAAGCGCGCCGGACGGGAACGCACCGCGCGCAAGGCGCGGGCGCGCAGGGTCACAGCGCGCAAGGTCGTCCTCGCGCTGCTCATCGTGGCGGTCGCCTGCCTCGGTGCCGTCTTCGGTTACCGCCGCCTTCAGGACACCCACGACAACAGTCCGCCGTCCGCCCTGGACGACTACATGCGCGGCGGCGGCATCACGTACTCGTTCCCGGGTGACGCGAACTCGGTGCGCCTCCCGAAGGCACCGAAGACCGACATCTCGACAGCCTCGGTCGGTGGAATCTCCGTCGCGATCGCTCGAGCGACCGTTCGGGAGACCACGTACGAGATGGATTTCTCCGAATACGCGGCCGACGTGTTGCGGCAGGGAGACCCGACCACGATCAGCCAAGCCTTGGAACGCGGCAGCAACGACGTCGCGAACGGATACGGCCTCTCGATCCAGCAATCCGACGACACGCCACTCGACGGACGACCGGCGCGTACGGTGCACGGCACCGTGAAAGGCGATCAAGCCGATCTCGTGATGGTGTATTCGGGAGGCAACATCTATGCGATGTTCGTGCACACGAACAAGGGGAGCACGGCGGTATTGAAGGAGCTCGAGAACTCGTTCCACACCGCCTGAGGCGCCGAAAGTCAGCGCCGGCGCGCCTTCCAGATCCACTCGGCGGGCCAGCGGCGCGCCCACTTCACGGGTGCGAAGTCCTCGTATGTGGTCGTCGCGCCGGAGGGCGCGCAGAGCTCGAAGAGCGCCTCGATCTCGAAGCCGTGCTCACGCAGCAGTCGTATCCACGTGCTCGCCGGCAACGACCAGTCGATCGTCCCTTCGCCGGACTCCATGCGACCGAGCGCGTCGAACGGCATGCACAGTCTCCGACTCTGGCGCTGCTCCTCGTCGTTCCAGGTGAGGTACAGCAACGGGTGGGTGGCGGAGAACGCCAGCATCCCGTTGCTGCGAAGCACGCGCGCGCACTCGGGCACGATGACCGCCGGCTCGCAGAAGCTCAGTGCGCCATGATCGCAGAACACGAGATCGAACGCGGCGGCGGCGAACGGCAGTTGCTCACCGTTGGCGACGACCAGCGCGAGCGTCCGGGAGGCGGCCCGTGCGTGTGCGAGCTGCGCGGCGGACAGGTCGAGGGCGACGACTCGCGCGCCGAGCGCAGCCAGGGCGAGCGACCACTGCGCGGCCCCGCATCCCAGCTCGAGGACGTCCAAGCCCTGCACGTCACCGAGCACGCGGAGCTCCGACTCGGGAGCGCGGTACGCCCCCCACGCGAGCGGAGCCCGCGCCAGACCGTCCCCGTGCGCGTCCTGGTAGGCGTCGGCGTCCGCGTCCCAGAACCGTCGGTTGTGGGCGACGTGATCGGGTGTCACGCCGTGGCGGTGAACCCGGCCAGCGTCATCGGGTGATCGTGCTCGACCCGCCGGCCCTTTGCGACGATCGACACGTCATGGCCTGCTGCCTCGGCCCGTAGCGCGCCGACAGTGCACTTGTCGCGTGGGCGGATCCCGAACGGATCGAACTGGAAGAACCGCATTGCATTGAGGTGCGTGATCTCGTCGATCTCGTGGTCGGTGAGGTCCGTCGACGCGAAGCCTTGCATGAGCCGTTCCGGCGCGTTCGGCCAGATCGCGTCGCTGTGCGGGTAGTCGGTCTCGACGCAGATGCGACTGGTGCCGATCTCGCGTGCATGGCGCACGCCGAAGTCGTCTTCGATGTAGCAGAGGATCACGCGATCGAGGAACACTTCGCTCGGCAGGCGGCCGCCGAAATCGGCGTAGGTCCACGCCTTGTGCGTGAGGTAGGTGTGGTCGAGTCGTTCGAGGAAGTAGGGGATCCAGCCGATCCCGCCTTCGGAGAGCGCGATGGTGACGTTCGGGAACTTGCGGATCACCGGCGAGAAGATCACATCGGCCGCGGCCTGCACGATGTTCATGGGCTGCAGGGTGATCATCACGTCGACGGGGGCATCCATCGCGGTGATCGCGAGCTTCGAGGACGAGCCGATGTGCATGCAGACGATCGTGCGCTCGTCGTCGCACGCCTGCCAGAACGGGTCCCACGAATCGGAGTGCAAGCTCGGCAGGCCGAGCGGCACGGGGTTCTCCGGGAATGTGATCGCGTGGCAGCCCTTCTTCGCGACGCGGCGCACCTCGTCGGCGATCGCTTCGGCGTCCCAGATCGGGGGGATGGCCAGCGGGATGAAGCGGTCGGGTGCCGCCCCGCACCACTCCTCGATGTGCCAGTCGTTGTACGCGCGGCACAGCGCGAGCGCGGCGTCCTTGTCGTCCAGCGACCCGAACAGTCGGCCCGCGAAACCGGGGAGCGAAGGGAAGCTCAGCGAGCCGAGCAGACCGTTCGCCGACATGTCGAGCACGCGCTGTTGCACGTCGTAGGTGCCCGGCCGCAGCTCGTCGAAGCTCGTCGGGTCCATGCCGAACTCGTCGGGTGGGCGGCCGGCGACCGCGTTCAGCCCCACGTTGGGGATGTCGAAGTCGAGGAACTTCCACCGGTCGGTGCCGTCGGCCTGGCGCTCGACTCTCGGTGCGATGTCCTTGTACTTCGCGGGCACGTGGTGCTCGAACACGTCGGGTGGTTCGACGACGTGGTCGTCGACGCTGACCAGGATCATGTCCTCGATGCGCATGCCCGCGAGCTTACGACGACGCCGGCGATCGAGGCCCGTGGTCACCGAAGCCGACCGTGGTCACCGAATCCGACAGACATTTCGGTTCTCGTGGCCACGGGCCATAGGAACCCGTTGCGCTAGCTTCCCCGGCCATGCAGCGCCGCGTTTGTGTCGTGGGAGTGGGTCTCTCGGACGGGCCGAAG
>DASQHW010000604.1:0-4000 GCA_035631895.1 Acidimicrobiia bacterium
CGGGCGCGCAAGGTGTTCTGGCTCGACCCCGAACCGCGCGGCTACTGGGACACCGGCGACTCCATCGTCTCCGAGTACGCCCCCCACTGCGACGGCGTCTACGAGGTCCGCAACCTCCGCCAGCTCCAGAAGTTCGTCGCCGACGTCGTGGACGTGACCTAGCCCGATCTCGGGTTGCGCAACATCGTCCAGAGCGGGGGGACGCCGCGGATGTCCAGCATCCGCTGGAGCTCGAAGCCGTGACGCGCGTAGAACGCGAGGTTCTCCTCCCGCTGCGTCTCGAGGTATGCCGGCAATCCCTCTTCGTCGCAACGTTCCAGCACCGGTTGCAATGCCGCGCTCGCCGCGCCGATGCGACGGAACAGCGGGTCGGTGCCGAGGACCGCGAGGTAGTAGTGCGGAATGCCGACTTCGTGGTGCACCCTGTCCACCTCGTTCAACAGTCGCAGACTCGCGAGCGCGCGTACGCCGGAATGGATGAACGCAGGAAAGCCCCGCACGACCGTCATGAGATCGCGTTTGCGGCTTCGGGGGTAGCCGGCAGGAGGAAGCCACACCGCGGCGGACGCAACCTCGCCGCCGGCCCGTGCCACCCACACGTCGCCGAAGGGCTCGGCGTCGGTGAGGGCGGCAGCCATGAACGCGAGTGCACCCTTGGTCTGGTGGACCTGGTTCGGCAGGAAGAACTCGAACAGCGGATCGTTGTAGAACGCGCGGGTGAGCGCGCCGATCACCGCCGGGCGCTCGTCGCGTTGGATCCGGCCGACTGTGAGCTCGCGTACCGTCATCGCACGAACCTACCGCCGGGACGCGCGCCACATTTCTATGGCCTCGCGGTGGTCGATGATGGGCTCGGGATATCGCGCCGCCCGCCGCACGTCGAACGGAGGATCGTGGACGTCGACGCTCGTCGCGACGTCGCGCAGCTCGCCGATCCACCGCCGAACATAGGCACCGTCCGGATCGTGGTCGCGGCCCTGGACGGTCGGGTTGAGGACACGGTGGGGGTTTGCGTCCGTGCCGGTGCCGGCCACCCATTGCCAGTTCAACTGGTTGTTCGCGACGTCGCCGTCGACGAGCAGGTCCATGAAGTGCCGTGCGCCTTCCCGCCAGTCGATGCGCAGATCACGCGTCAGGAACGATGCCGCCACCATCCGTACGCGGTTGGGCATCCAACCCTCGGCGTGCAGTTGGCGCATCCCGGCGTCGACGAACGGAAAGCCGGTGCGCCCTGCCTTCCAGGCTTCGAAGTCGCCGGGTGCGTTCCGCCACAGCGGTGCGGTCCCGGGCCGGACGTCGTCGCGGGAGAGATTGGGCCGCCAGGACAGCAACTGTGCGTAGAAGTCGCGCCAGCAGAGCTGCCGGAGGAACTCGGTGCTCCCGGGTCTGTCCCAGAGGCGGCTCGCCACCTCCAACGCGGACACGCACCCGAAATGCAGATACGGCGAGAGCCGCGAGGTCGCGTCCGCGCCGGCGTCGTCACGCCCGACGGCGTACCCGCGAAGACCTCGTGGCGTCCACGCCTTGAGCGACGCAAGGCCTGCGCGCTCGCCGCCGTGCCACTGGCCGGGCGAGACACCCCGGGGAAGCGCGCCGATCTCGATGTCCTCCGGGAGGCGGAGGCGGCGGGGCACCGGCGCAAGCTCGCGCCAGGAGGTGTCGAGCCACCGGTTGTAGTACGGCGTGAAGACGACGTAGGGCTTGCCAAAAGCCGGCGGTGGCACGACGGTGATGCTGTCGTGCACGGCGACACCGACACGTGTCGCTTCCTGCAATCGCGCGAGGCGCCTCTGGGCATAGCCACTGATGTCGCGAGCCACGTGGATCGTGGCCGCGTCACCTTCCTCGGCGACGCGCAAGACCTCCCGGACCCAGTCGCCGCGCCGCACGAACAACGCGCTGCCGTGCTCGCGCAACGAGGCGTCGAGATCGCGCAACGACTCCGCGAGGAAACCGAATCGGTTCGGGCGGCCGTGCGCCGTGCGGAGAATGGCGTCGTCGAGCACGAACAACGGGACGACGCGATCGGCGGTGGCATGCGCAGCCGCCAACACGGGGTTGTCGCGCACTCGGAGATCGCGAGTGAACAGTGCGATCGCGGTACGCACGCATCGAGCGTACGCTGATTGGGATGGTTGATCCCGCAACTCACGCGCTCGGCGCGCTCGGCTGGGACGAAACGCTCGCGGGGCTCGTAGAGGACGCGGGCCGTCCCGCGGCGGCGCCCGGACGAGTGGCGCGGGTCGACATGGGTCTGGTCACGGTGCTCACGGCCGGCGGCACGTTGCGTGCGACGCCCGGAGACGAACACGTCGCGACGGGCGATTGGGTCCTCGTGGAGAACGACCGGGTCGTGGGCGTGTTGCCCCGGCGGTCGGTGTTCACGCGGGGCGACCCGATGGAGGGTGCCGCGCGTGGCTCCCAGGTGGTTGCCGCCAACGTCGACGTGGTGCTGATCGTGCACTCCCTCACGAGCGGGCCCAACGTACGGCGGCTCGAGCGCGAGCTGGTCCTGGCCTTCGAGAGCGGCGCGACGCCGGTCGTGGTGTTGAACAAGGCCGATCTCGTCGATGCGCAGGCGGCGGACGCCGCCACGTCGACCGCCGAGGGCGTCGCGTCCGGTGTCGATGTGATGGTCGTCAGCGCGAGACGCGGTGACGGCGTGGATCGACTGCGCGCCCTCGCGGAGGGAAACCGCACACTCGCGCTGATCGGCGCGTCCGGCGTCGGCAAGTCGACGCTGGTCAACGCACTCGTCGGCACTGATCTGCAGGCGACCGGCGAGGTGCGCGAAAGCGACCAGCGCGGTCGGCACACGACGACCGCGCGGGAGCTCGTGCTGCTTCCCGCGGGGGGAGTGCTCGTCGACACGCCCGGTCTGCGTGCGGTGTCACTGTGGGATGCGGACGAGGGCCTCAGTCGCGCGTTCGCCGACATCGAGGATCTCGCCTCGCGTTGCCGCTTTCGCGATTGCTCCCACACGCTCGAACCGGACTGCGCGGTTCGCGCCGCGATGGTGGCGGGCGACCTGGACCCCGCTCGCTTCGAGAACTACCAACGGCTCGACACCGAGCTCGATGCCGCAGAAAGGAAGCGAGAAGCGCGCGTCGCGAGCAAGGGGCAGCGTCAGGTCGACGGCAAGATCCGGCGCAAGACGCGTTAGCGTTCGAGGATGTCGGCGACGCGGTCGGCGATCCGCGCGAGCGCGAGCAGCTGCCGCCGCTCGCGTCGCCGGAACGGGTGACCTTCCCTTCCGACAAGGAGCACGAGATGGCTCTTCACGAGCGGTGCGACCGCGAGGTCGTCCGGCCCCGCCTCGCCCGCCGCCACCGCCGGGGACGCCGCCGTACCCACCGCCAGCACCTCCAGCACGGACGCCGCCGGCGCGCCGGCACCTGCGCACGCGACGGTCTCGGTGCCGCGCAGGATCGTCGCCCAATCCGCGGCGAACTCGTTGCGGACGCTCTCGACGAGCCGGAGCGCGAGCTCGCGCGGGTCCGCCGCCGCGCACACCGTTTCGACGGACTCCAACGCGTCGAGACGCGGGTCGGGAAAGCGTTCGACGTGGCGGCACTCCTCGACCGACGCGCCGTCGACCTCTTCGATCTCGCGCACGAGGAGCGGCACGATGTCGTCGTCGGGCAGCACGACGGCGAACTCGTCCACCGCGACGCGCTCACTCCGTTCGAGCACGTCGACGCCGACGATGTCACCGCCGATCGCGCCGATGCGGGAAGCGACGAGCCCGAGCGCGCCGGGGCGGTCGGGGAGCCACACCCGCACGAGAAGGTTCGGCACGAGAGCAGATTACGGCGCAGTGGCACGTCGAGCACCGTCCCGCAACACGCCGTTCACACGTAGTTCTTCTCGTACACTCCGAGACCATGGTGGAGCGGCTGGGGATCCTCGGCGGCACGTTCGATCCCGTCCATGTCGGCCATCTCGCTGCGGCGACTTCCGCCCGTCATCATCTCGGGCTCGCTCGCGTGTTGCTTGTCGT
>DASQHW010000605.1:0-8267 GCA_035631895.1 Acidimicrobiia bacterium
GTAATCCGGATGGTCGACGACGACATGCACCGGCCCGCTCGCGAACATGTCGATCTCCGCACGGGTGAAAGGAAACTTCAGGAAGTGAACCGCGGCGGTCGTGTCGGGACGCGTGAGACGTGACTCGTCGTCTTCGGACGGGATTCCCCGTACGTCGCTCCCGTCGGGGAGGACGATCCTCACGTGGTATTCGACGCCGACGAGCCGCGGCAGCCACTCTCGCAACGCAACCTCGGACGTGAGCTCGAGCAACAGGGTTCCCGAGAGCTCCCCCGCGTCGGGGATGATCTGGTTGTACGTGTCGACCTCGTGCGCGATCTGCGCGTCACTCAGCATGCGCTCGGCGCGGGCCATCTCCTGCACCTGCCAGCGCATCGTCTCCGTGTTCTCGAAGACGATCGTCATGATGGGGCCGAGTTGGACCCGACGGATGCGTTTCATTGCGATGATGCGCTGCCGGAACTCGTCGCGGCCGCGTTCGTACTCACGGAAGTCCTGGATGTCGTCGACAGTGAGCTTCTTCATTTGGGATCGTCCTCGATGCCGTACGCCCGGGCGAGCACCTGCAGCGGGTGCACGGGCCGCTTTCCCGATCCCTCGTCGATCGCGACGTTGGCGAGCTGACAGTCCCCCGCGACCAATTGCGCGTCGCTGTCCCGCACCTTCTCCATGAGTGGACGGGCCACCCTTCGCGCAAGCTCGACGTTCTCGGCGCGCAGGCCCCAGGTGCCGTCGATCGCACTGCATCGTTCGATCATCGTCACCTTTGCACCGGTCAGGCGCATCAGCTGCATGCTGCGCGGCCCGATCTGTTGTGCGCGGTAGTGGCAGGCCGCGTGCCACATGATCGTGTCGTACGTCTGCCCGTGGAAGTCGGTGTCGAGGTTCTCCTCGCGGTGTTTGTCCATGAGGAACTCCGACGCATCGAACGTCGCGGCCGCGACCTTGCGGGCGGCGTCGGTCCCAAGAAACGCGGGATACTCGTCCTTGAGGGTGTACGCACACGTCGGCTGCGGCACGACGATCGGCAAACCGGCCTCGACGGCGGGGAACAGTGCGTCGACGTTGCGCTGCGCAGCCTCACGGAACTTCTGCGTGTCGCCGGCGTCGAGCCAGGGCATGCCGCAGCACACCTCGCCCTCGGGAAGCGTGCACCTGAAGCCATTGTGCTCGAGGACCCCGACGAGCGCCTTGCCGATCGCGGGCTGCTGGTACTCGACGAGACACGTGGGGAACATCGCCACCTCGCCGCGCGGCGCCGACTGTTGCGTCACCGGCCGACGGCGGAACCATTTGGAGAACCGCACCCGATCGAAGGTCGGCAGGAGACGGTTACGTGCGACGCCGGTGACCTTCTCCATCACAACGCGTGCCGGCCTCATCGTTGCCGTTCGGTTGACGAACGGCGCGAACGCTGTTGCCAGCCTTCCCTGCTGGTCCGTGCGGGCGAGGAGACGCGCCGACGTGGAGCGCTTCCCCTGATCGTGGTAGTTGGTGATCGATCGCAACATCAGCTGCGGGAAGTCGACGCGCCATTCCTGCTGCTGGTCGGGCGTGTAGGGACAGATGACGTAACACAGCTTGCACTGATAGCACTCGTCGACCACGCGCTTGTGCTGAGCATCGGTGAGCTCACCGGCGTGGTCGCTGCCGCCGCCCGCATCGATCATCTCGAACAACGATCGGAAGCTCGGGCACAGCTTCACGCAGACACGGCAGTCGCTGCAGATGTGGAACGTACGGTCGCGTTCGGCACGCGTCGCCTCGGGGTCGAGCCACTCGGGATCGAGCGGGTCATAGCAGTGCTGTGCCATCACATTGCTCCGGGGAAGGCGAGAACGAGCCCCGGGGAATGTCCCCGGGGCTGCGGCGATCGTGCGGCCGCGACTGCGGTCAGCTGACGTTCTCGAGGCCGGCTTGGAACCGGCCGGCGTGGCTCTTCTCGGCGCGGGCGAGCGTCTCGAGCCACTCCGCGATCTCTTCGAAACCCTCGTCACGGGCCGTGCGTGCGAACCCGGGGTACATCTCGGTGTACTCGTAGGTCTCGCCGGCAACCGCAGACTTCAGGTTGTCCTCGGTCGATCCCACGGCGACACCGGTCACGGGGTCGCCGACCTCGGCGAGGAAGTCGAAGTGACCGAACGCGTGCCCCGTCTCGCCCTCTGCCACGGAGCGGAACAGCGCGGCAACGTCGGGATAGCCCTCGACGTCTGCCTTTTGTGCGAAGTAGAGGTAGCGGCGGTTCGCCTGGCTTTCACCCGCGAACGCCTCCTTGAGGTTCTCGTGGGTCTTGCTTCCGTTCAGGTCGGGCATCAGTGGGCTCCTTGAAGCATCAGTTTTCCTTGGCACATTCCTCACAACGGCCACGGAAGATCACCTGGATGTCGTCCACGGTGAATCCATGGCGGTAGCGACTCGGCACGCGGAGCCCGGTGAACTCCACCGGGACGTCGCGTATACGTCCGCACGCAGTGCATACGAGATGGTGGTGATCGTCTTCGACGTTCGGGTCGACGCGCAAGCTGCCGGTACCGAGGTCGAGTACCTGCACCTCGCCGAGCGCCTCGAGGTCGTGGACGGTCTGGTACACGGTCTTCAACGAGATCGTCGGCATCTCCGCTCGGGCGCGCTCGAACAGCGCCTCGACGGTCGGGTGCGCGTCGTTGGCCTGGAGCAGGCGGAAGATCGCCTGGCGCTGGGGTGTGACGCGGAACCCTTGCTCGCGGAACAGGTCGGTGAGCTGGGCGCTGCTCTTCATGACATTCGTACACTATCAACAATAGTTGTTGAGAAGCAAGGGGCGGGCGGTCGCGCGATGCTGCGCGGGTGCTGTTGATCGGCGAGATGCTCGCGCATGCCGCTCGAGTCTCCCCCACCGCGGTCGCCGCAACCCTCGATGACGAGGTCCTCACCTTCGGCGAGCTCGAGTTCCGGGCCGCTCGCCTCGCCAATGGCCTTCGCTCCATAGGTGTGGGGCGTGGCGATCGGGTGCTGTGGTGGAGTGACACGGCACTCGAGGCCGTGCCGATCTTCGCGGCGCTCGGCCGTCTCGGTGCCGTCTTCGCGCCGCTCAACGCGCGATCCACCGTCGAAGAGCTGATCGATGTCGCGCAATACGCGCGACCTACCCTGCTGCTCGCCGGCCGGTCACACGTCGACGCGGGCGCCGAGCTGGCACGAGCTGCCGGCGTCCCGTTCTCGGCGACCGTGCCGGAGGACGTCTCGGGTTCGCCATCCCGGACAGACGTCGACGAGCGAGACCCGCACGTCATCTTCTTCACCAGCGGGAGCACGGGCCGGCCCAAGGGAGTCGTGCTGTCGCACCGCGCGAATTGGTTGCGGACCTTCGTGGGCGCGACCACGAGCGCCGGCGGCGCGGGCACCGTCTGCATGTTCCCGCTCTTCCACATGGCCGGATGGACGATCGCAATGGGTGCATGGCAGGGCCGTAGAGCGGTGCACTTCGTGCGTACGCCGGATGCCGAGACCCTCCTGCACACCGTGGTTCGGCACCGGGCGGCGCGCCTCTACTGCATCCCGGCTGTGTGGGCGCGCGTGCTCGAGCACGGTGTCGGCCGGTTCGATCTGTCCTCACTGTCGGAGGCCGACACCGGGACATCGGCGACGCCGCCGGAGCTCCTCCGGGCGCTCAAGGACGCGCTGCCTCATACCGTCACTCGCGTCTTCTACGGCTCGACGGAGGCAGGTCCCGGTCTCCAGCTGTCCCACGGCGACCTGGTCCGCAAGCCCGGCAGCGTCGGCCTCGCCCAACCCGCGGTCGACGCTCGACTCGACCCGGACGGCGAGGTCTGCGTGCGCAGCCCGTTCCTCATGGACGGGTACTTCGACGATCCCGGCGCGACCGCGACGGCGTTGCGCGACGGCTGGTACCACACCGGCGACCTCGGCGCGTTCGACGACGAGGGGTACCTCTCGATCGTCGGGCGCGCGCGTGACGTCATTCGAACCGGCGGCGAGACGGTGGCGCCCGTCGAGGTCGAGCATGTCCTCGCATCCCATCCCGCGATCGCCGAGGTCGCAGTCGTCGGGTTTCCGGATCCGCAGTGGGGCGAGATCGTCACCGCCGTCGTCGTCGCGCGTCCCGGCACCGTCGCGCCGGATGCGGCGGCGATCCGCACGTTCTGCGACGGTCGGCTCGCGCCGTACAAACAACCGCGCCGGGTTGCCGTGGTCGATGCGCTGCCCCGTACCGCCGCCACCGGCCAGGTGCAGCGCCCGCTCATCGTCGAGCGCCTCCTGGCGAGCGGTTGACCGGCGCCGCGCGGCGGAATAGCGTTCTCGAAGTGCAGAACGTTGTTCCGGTCGAGGCGGCCCTGGCCGACCGCACGCTCGCGGGGCGCCGCGATGCGTATGCCGCCGAGGTGCGCCGGCTCATCGACGCCGCGTTCGCGGTCATGCGCGAGACGGGCGACATCGACCCCCCGGTGCGGGACATCGTCAAGGCCGCCGGACTGTCGAATCAGGCCTTCTACCGGCACTTCGCGTCCAAGGACTCTCTCCTGCTTGCGGTGCTCGCCGACGGCCACCGGCAGCTCGTCGAGTACCTCCGGGCGCGTCTCGCGTCGACGAAGGATCCGGAACAGCAGGTGCGCCGGTGGATCGACGGCGTGATGGCGCAGGCGCGCGACCCGCGCGCCGCGGATGCCACCCGGCCGTTCGCACTCAACGGCGCGCGCCTCGCGGACCGTTTTCCCGACGATCTCGCGGCGTCGCGCACCGAGATCCTCGCCACGCTTTCACCGTCGGTGCAGGCACTCGGCGGCACGCGTGACGACGCCGGGCTGGTCTGCGAGCTCGTGCTCGCGCGCATGAACGATGCCATCGCCCACCGGCGGCGGCCGCAGCCAAAAGAGGTGGAGCACCTCGTCGGCTTCTGTCTCGCCGGAATCAGCCGGCAGGAGCCCGCAAGATCGCGCCGGGAGTCGTGAACGATGGAACGTGAGCTGCTGATCACCGGAATCGGCGGGCAGGGTGTGCAACTCGCGGCGCAGGTGCTCGCCCGCGCCGCGACGCTCGAGGGTCGGGAGGTGATGTTCCTCGGTCTCTACGGCGGCATGATGCGGGGCGGCAACACCGACAGCACGGTGGTGATCGCGGACGCGCCGATCGCTGCGCCGCCGGTCGTGTCCCGGGCGTGGTCGGCGATCGCGATGCACGACGATTACTGGCGACCGGTCGAGGTCAAGCTGCGTCCGGGTGGCCTCGTGCTCGTGAACGACGCCACGTTCACCGGCAGCGTCCGTGATGACGTCACCGTGCATCGCGTGCCCGCGACGACGGTCGCGACCGATCTCGGGAATGCCATGGGCGGATCGATGGTGATGCTCGGCGCGTACGTCACGACGACGGGCATCGTGACGATGGATGCACTCGTGGACGCGATGCGCGCGTCGATCCCGTCGTACCGAACGCAGCACATCGAAGCGAACGAACGCGCGCTTCGCGCCGGTGCCGATCTCTTGCCCCCGAACGCCTTCCCCGCATGGGAGACCGCCAATGTCTGAGCCGAGCGTCCGCGAGCCTGATTCCGGTGTCCGCGAGATCAGGAGTCGGGGAACGGTCACCATCGACGTCGAGCACTGCAAGGGTTGCGAGCTGTGCATCCCTGCGTGCCCACCCAACGTGCTCTCCATGTCGACGCCGGTGAATCACATGGGCTACCGGTATCCCGAGCTCCATCCGGGATGTACCGGATGCGCGGCATGCCTGCTCGTCTGCCCCGACTTCGTGTTCGAGGTGTTCCGGTTCGAGCAGCCGGTGGTCACGGAGGTGCCCGCATGACCGCGACGACGGCGACGTCCCAACGCGTGTTGATGGAAGGTTCCGAAGCATTGGCGCGCGCCGCGATCGTCGCCGGCTGCCGCTTCTTCGCCGGATATCCGATGACGCCGTTCACCGAGGTCCTCGAGCACTTCGCCCGGCTCCTGCCGGACGCCGGCGGCGCTTGCATCAACGCCGAGTCGGAGCTCGAGGCCGTCGGGATGGCGTGGGGCGCGCTGGCAACCGGAGCGCGTGCGGCGACTGGCTCGACCGGGCAGGGCCTTTCGCTCATGCAGGAGTCGTTCTCGGAGATCACGCTCGCCGAGCTCCCGCTCGTCATCTTCAACATGGCGCGCGGCCAGCAGGACTACTTCCAGGCGACGCGTGGTGGCGGTCACGGCGACTACCGGCACATCGTGCTCGCGCCGCAGGACGTGCGGGAGGGTGTCGAGCATGTGCAGCTCGCGTTCCATCTCGCGGACAAGTGGCGCAACCCCGTGCTCGTGTACGGCGACTACCTGCTGGCGCACACGCAAGAGGCGATCTCGATAGAGCCAATGGTCTTCCCCGTGCTGCCCGCCAAGGACTGGGCGGTGAACGGTTCGCGGTCGGGTACCGGGCGCAGCGGCGCGGTGACGTCGCTCGGCGTCGGCAAGGTCGGCCAGCGGGCGCTCGGGCAGGAGGGCAAGGCGCAATACATCGCGACGAAGATCCCGTACATGGAGCGCGAGGTGCGGTTCGAGACCGGCTTCGTCGACGACGCCGAGACGATCGTCGTGGCGTTCGGTTCGCCCGCCAAGTTCGTCAAGTACGCGATCACCCAGCTGCGCGCGGCGGGCAACCGCATCGGGTACGTGCGACCGATCACACTCTGGCCGTTCCCGTATGCGGCGGTCGCGGATGCCGCCGGCCTCCCGTCGGTGCGGCGTGTCGGCAGCTTCGAGCTGGCGGCGGGCCAGATGGTGGACGACGTGCGAATCGGCGTCGCCGGCCGCGCGCCGGTGACGTTCATCGGCGGCGTGTCGACCGACCACTCCGGCTTCGGCGTCGGCCGGATGCTGGACGTCGAGGTGATCGCCGACCGCATCCTTGCGTTGCACCTCGACCGTGATCTTCCGGTGATCCCGGGATACGAGAGCTGTTCGTACGAGCTGCAGGAGCACCAGGCATGAGCGGACCCGGCACGCCGATCGTCGACACGTCGAGCGCGCCCACGGTGCCGGCGCGCAGGGTCGAGGAGTTGAAACCGGCCCTCTTGCTCACCCAGGAGCACCACATGTGCCCCGGGTGCGGCGAGCCGCTCGCGGTCCGTCAGTTCCTCGAGACCATCGAAGACCTCGGCGTCGCCCAGCGGTCGATCGCGGTCGCCGGCATCGGCTGCTACACGTCGTTCTCCGGCTCGATGGACGTCGATCTCGTCCAGGCGCTGCACGGACGCGCGCCGTCGGTCGCGACCGGCGTCAAACGCATGCTGCCGGACGCCCTCGTCTTCACGCTGCAAGGCGACGGCGATATGGTGAACGAAGGCCTGCAGGAGGTGCTCCACACGGCTGCACGCGGCGAGAACGTGACGTGCATCCTGTTGAACAACGGTGTGTTCGGCGAGACCGGCGGCCACATGACCGCGACGAGTGTGATCGGTCAGCGCACCAAGAACTCCCTCGACGGCCGCGACGCCGCGTACCACGGCTACCCGGTCCTCATCGGCGACCTCATCGCGCAGTTGCAGGGAGCTGCGTACGTCGCCCGGGGATCGGTGCACAACGCCGGTGGGGTCGCACGGACCCGCAAGATGTTCAAGCGCGCGTTCGAGACCCAGCTGCGCGGCGAGGGATTCACCTTCGTCGAGGTGCTGACGATGTGCCCCACCGGGTGGTTCATCCCCACCGCGGACGGCCCGGACTACATGCACGACACGCTCGGCGAGGTCCACATCATGGGCGAGCTGAAGGTCGACGGCCGGGTGCGCACGACCGAGGAGCTGCACGCCGAGAACGTCGCAAAGCAACGCGAGCTCGACGAGCAGCTGGCCCGCGGCGGCATCCACAAAGAATGATGGGCGTTGTGGGCGCGTAGGCTGCCCGGACCATGGACTTTCGCTATCCCGCCGAGGCCGAGGCATTCCGCAAAGAGTTCCGCGAGTGGCTGGACGCGCAGCTGACCGACGACCTTCGGGGCGAGGGCCTCGGGGGCTCTCTCGAGTTCTCCGGCGAACGGCTCGAACGGCTGCGCCGGTGGAACCGCACGCTCGCGGACGCGCGGTACGCCGCGATCGCGTGGCCGGAGGAGTGGGGTGGGCGCGGCGCGGGCGTGATGGAACAAGTTGTGTACGCGGAGGAGATGCACCGGGCCGGCGCACCCGGCACGCTGAACCCGCTCGGCCTGTCGAACATCGCGCCCGCCATCATCGAGCACGGCACGGAGCAGCAGAAACGGACGCTGCTGCCGCGCATGCTGTGTGGCGACGACATCTGGTGTCAGGGCTT
>DASQHW010000606.1:0-4415 GCA_035631895.1 Acidimicrobiia bacterium
GGAGGAATTCGAACACTTCGCGGTACAACGCGTGTTGGCGTGCCGGTTCCAGGTGGTGGATCGCGAAGCTCGAGACGACGAGATCGAAATGCTCGTTCTCGATCTGCCGGAGGGGATCGGAGAGGTCGTGACGTCCGAGCCTGACGCGGTTGTCACCTTCGAAGCGACCTCGCGCCTGCCGGAGCATCTCCTCTCCGAAATCGAGCCCGAGACCCGTGGCTTCGGGCCGCACCGCAAGCACGGCCGCGAGCGTGCTGCCGTCTCCGGTACCGAGATCGAGCACACGCTCCACGCTCGGCGGGAGCAGCTCGACGAGCACGGCCAGCGCGTCCGCACGATGCGGGATCGTGTCGCGAGCCTGCAGGTAGGCGAGCGCATGCTCGGTGTGGGCCCACAGGTTGGCTGTCACGGCCCGATTTCGACCTCTCGCACGTCGTCACCGCGCTGGCGCAGGCGCACGAGCTTGTTGACGGCGTTGAGATAGGCACGTGCCGACGCCTCCACGACGTCGGTCGCGACGCCACGGCCACTTACCTTCCGACCTTCGGCCTCGACGGTCACGGTGACGGCGCCGAGCGCATCCGATCCTCCGGTCACCGACGACACCTGGAAGTTGCCCAACGTGCCGTTCACGCCGGTTGCCTCGGAGATCGCCGCGATCGCCGCGTCGATCATGCCGTCGCCGGTGCCGCTCGCCTCGACCTTGCCGTCGGCGTGGGTGAGCACGACGCGCGCCGTCGGCTTCGCGGCGGTGCCGCCGTGCAACTCCAACTCGTGCACCGCGAAACGGTGCACCAGGCCCGCGCCCAGCTCCTCGGCAACGATCGCCTCGAGGTCGGCCTCGGTGATCTCCACTTTCTTGTCGGCGAGCTCCTTGAAGCGTACGAACGCGGTGTTCAGCGCGTCGCCCTGCACGTGGATGCCCATCTTCTTCAGGGTGTCCGAGAACGCGTGCCGGCCGGAGTGCTTGCCGAGCACGATCTGCGCTGCTTCCTGGCCGACCGTCGACGCGTCGATGATCTCATAGGTCTCGCGGTCCTCCAGCACGCCGTGCTGGTGGATGCCCGCTTCGTGCGCGAACGCGTTCCGCCCGACGACCGCCTTGTTGTATTGCACGTGGTACCCGGTCATCCGGGCGACGAGGCGCGACGTACGCGCGAGCTCCTCACTCCGCACGTTCACGTCGACGTCTCCGAAGTAGTCGCGTCGTGTCCGGATCGCCATCACGACTTCTTCGAGTGCCGCGTTCCCGGCGCGCTCCCCCAACCCGTTGATCGCGCACTCCACCTGCCGGGCGCCGTTCGCAACACCGGCGAGGGAGTTCGCGACCGCGAGACCGAGGTCGTTGTGGCAATGCGTCGACACGACGTACTCGCCCTTGACCGTGTCGATCACGTACCTGATGAGCTTGCCGTAGTCCTCGGGAACGGCGAAGCCGACGGTGTCGGGGATGTTGATCGTCGTCGCGCCGTTGTCGACGGCGATCTGGCAGACCTCACACATGAAGTCGGGGTCAGAGCGATACCCGTCCTCCGGCGAGAACTCGACGTCGTCGAGATAGCCCTTGGCCCGGGCGACCGCGGCTTGCGCCTCGTGCTTCACCTGCTCGGGCGTCATGCGGAGCTTCTTCTCCATGTGGATCTTCGACGTCGCGATGAACACGTGAATGCGCGGCTTGTCGGAGTGGCGCACGGCTTCCCACGCCCGGTCGACGTCCTTGAAGCCGGTGCGGGACAAGCCCGTGATGATCGGGCCGCGCACGGACTTGGCGATGGCCTCGACCGACTCGAAGTCACCGTCGGACGCGATCGGGAACCCGGCCTCGATGACGTCGACGCCGAGACGCGCGAGCTGGTCCGCGATCTCGAGCTTCTCGGCGACGTCGAGGGAGATGCCGGGGGACTGCTCGCCGTCGCGCAATGTCGTGTCGAAGATCCTGACCGTGTCCATGTTCATTCGCTCGCTCTCTGCGGGTCGGGATTCCCGGCCCGCGGTCGTTCGCTCGCCGGCGAGCTCGCTCCGCCATCGGCTCGGCTCACCGCATCGTGATTCGTGTCCATGCATTTCCTTGCAACGAAAAACCCTCCGGCCGGATGGCACGGAGGGCGAAGCGCGAGCACCTATGAGTGCCCGCGCTACATAAGGAGGAGGCCCAGCAGTGTCGCGGAAGCGGTGGTCTCCTTGCGCATAAGTCCAATCAGTCTGTCAGTTCGACCGGCGTGCGTCAAACCTTGTTCGGCAGCATCCACATCCCGCATGAGCGACGCATGACAGAATTCCGGGATGCCGAAGGGAGTGAAGAGGGCTGTCGGCGCCGGGCTCGTGGGCGGAATCGCATATGCGTTGTGGCGAGCGTGGCGGGCGCGCGTGCCCGAGCAGCCCCGAGGAATCGAGTGGCAATCGGCGCCGTTCCCGTTTCCCCCGGTGCCACGCCCCGGTCCCGGCACGTCGGCGTGGCGGGAGCCGCGCGACGACGGCGCATGTCCGGCGACGCACCCGATCAAAGGCAAGCTCACGAGCGGCATCTACCACGTGCCGGGCGGCGTGAACTACGAACGCACACAGCCCGACCGTTGCTACGTCGATGAAGACGCCGCAACGCGCGACGGCCTCCGCCGCTCCAAGGTCTGACCCCCGTGTCAGCCCAGGTCGATGGCCCGGGCGGATTGCACCCCGGGCTGGCGCGTCACACGCGCGACGACGTCTGCCGGGACCGGCACCTCGGTTGCGATGACCATCAGCGCCGCCTCGCCGCTCGGGCTCTGGCCGACGTCCATGTTCGAGATGTTGATGCCTGCGTCGCCGAGCAGCGTCGTGACCCGGCCGATCATGCCCGGCACGTCCTCGTTGTGCACGACGAGCATGTGCCGGGACGGTGGCAGGTCCACCGAGTGCCCGTCGATCCCGACGATGCGTGGGGCCTGCTGCTTGCCGAACAGCGTTGCCGCGACGTGCGTGCCCTGGTCGCCACGCACGACGATGAGGTTCACGTAGTCGCGCGCGTCGGACGACGTCGTCTCGCGCACGGCGATGCCGCGCTGTTCGGCGATCTGAGGCGCGTTCACGAATGACACCGGCTCGTCGACGACCGGAGCCAGCACACCCTTCAGGACCGACAGGGTGAGCACCCGGCAGTCGTAGTCGGCGATCTCTCCCTCGTACTCGATGTGCAGCGTGCCCGGCGCGCCACCGGCGAGGCCCGTGAAGAGACGTCCGACGCGTTCGGCGAGCGGCAGGAACGGCCGCACGCTCTCCGAGGCCTCGGACGCGGCGACGTTGACGGCGAAGGGCACGAAGTCGCCGCGCAACGCGAGCACCACTTGCTCGGCGATCGTCTCCCCGGCCTTGTCCTGTGCTTCGACCGTGGACGCACCGAGATGCGGCGTGACCACGACGTTGTCGAGCGCGAACAGGGGTGACTCCGTCGTGGGCTCCTTGGCGAACGTGTCGATCGCCGCCCCGCCCAGCCGGCCGTCGCGGATTGCCGCGGCAAGCGCCTCCTCGTCGACGATGCCGCCACGCCCGGCGTTGATCAGGCGCATCCCCGGCTTCGCGCGTGCGAGGACTGCCGCGTTCACCAGGCCGATCGTCTCCGGTGTCTTGGTGGCGTGGATCGAGAGGAAGTCGCTGGTCGCGACCAGCTCCTCGATGGTCGACGCGAGCTGCACGCCGAGCTGGCGGGCGCGATCCGCGCTGACGAACGGGTCGTACGCGACCAGCCGCATGCCGAACGCGTACGCGCGCTGGGCCACCAACACGCCGACACGCCCGAGCCCGACGATGCCAAGGGTCTTGCCGTACAGCTCGACGCCTTCCCACTGCGAGCGGTTCCACCGGCCGGCCTTGAGGTCCGCGTTCGACTGCGGCACGTTGCGTGCCTGTGCGAGCAGCAGCGCGAGCGTGTGCTCGGCCGCCGAGAGGATGTTCGACTGTGGCGCGTTCACGACCATCACGCCGCGCCGCGTTGCTTCGGCCACGTCGACGTTGTCCAGACCGATGCCGGCCCGGCCCACCACGATCAGATCCTCGGCCGCCGCGAGGAGCTCGGCGGTCACCTGCGTCGCGCTCCGGATGACGAGGGCGTGGGCGCCCTTGATCGCGTCGCGCAGCTCCTCGGGCGACAAGGCCGTCCGGACATCGACCGCGAGCCCGGCAGCGCGCATCGCGTCCAGCCCCCGTTCGGCGAGTGGTTCGGTGACGAGGACGCGTGCTGCGGTCGGCATCAGAGGGTCAGCCTTCGAGAAGATTCGCGATGCGGCGCACGCCTTCGCCGAGATCGTCGTCGCCGAGCGCAAAGGAGAGACGAGCGTACCCGGGCGCGCCGAACGCCTCGCCCGGCACCACTGCGACCTTGGCGACATCGAGCAGGAGCTCGCTCAACTCCAGGGACGTCCGAGGCGTGCGGCCGCCGAGCT